>NZ_JASAUT010000060.1:0-46406 GCF_029952935.1 Bradyrhizobium sp. Mp19
AAGCTGCTCACGGTCCTCAATGCCATGATGCGAGACCGAAAGCCGTACCTACAGACCAAACCGACATAACAGTTGCCTGCTTTCGCAGGGACGACACCTTTCGGGAGGCAACAACGTCTCACATTTCCACCGATTGCACCACAATCTCGCTGTCGTCCCTGCGGAAGCAGGGATCCATAACCGCAGGGAGCGGTTTGGGGCACGGTGGTTGAACGGAAGATAAGATGGATGGTGTTGATCAGATTCCGAAGCAGGTCCTGAACCAAGATCGCACTCAACAACATTGGCCGGTGGTTATGGGTCCCTGCTTTCGCAGGGACGACACCTATTGTGTGGCCGAGACCGTGGTATCTAACTCACACCTCTTCCGCCACCACCATGTAGTTCACATCCATGTCGGTCGACACGGTCCATTTGTCGGCGAGCGGGTTGTAGACCACGCCGGCCTGTTCGGTGACGGTGAGGTTGACATCGCCGAGGTAGCGCTCGAGCTCGGCGGGGGTGACGAACTTGCTCCACTCATGGGTGCCGCGCGGCAGCCAGCGCAGCACGTATTCGGCGCCGACAATGATCAGCGCAAAACTCTTCCAATTGCGGTTGATCGTCGACGCCACCATCAGCCCGCCGGGCTTGAGCATCGCCGTACAACGCTTGATGAAGGCGCCGACGTCGACGACGTGCTCGACCACCTCCATCGCCAGCACGATGTCGAAGCGCTCCCGCACGTCCATCTCCTCCACCGTGGTGCAGCGGTAGTCGATCGACAGATGGCCCTTGTCGGCGTGCAGCTTCGCGGCGGCGATGTTGGTGGCGGAGGGATCGATCCCGATCACCTGGGCCCCTAACCGCGTGAACGGCTCGCACAGCAGGCCGGCGCCGCAGCCGATGTCGAGCAGGCGCAGGCCGGACAGGCAGCTGAGGCTCTTGGCGTTGCGCTCGAACTTACGGCAGGCGGCGTCGCGGATATAGGTCAGGCGCAGCGGGTTGATCTTGTGCAGCGGCGCCATCTTGCCGCGCGGATCCCACCATTCATCGGACAGCTTCGAGAATTTCGCGACCTCGGCCGGATCGACCGAGCTGGCGGAGGCATTGGCGGAGGAACCGGCGGAGGAACTGGAAAGCGTTGATTGCGTGGCCATGATTGCGCGCGCCCCTATCGCGCGGTGATCGAATTGCGGAACGACAGCGGCGCGGCGATGGTCCTGATGGTCTCGATGCCCTCGCCGACGCCGCGGATGGTGACGTCGCCATAATTGAGCAGGCGTCCCATGATGCTCTGGTTGACGTCGACGCTCTCGACCTTGTCGAGGCTCATCTCGAAGGTGCGCCGCTTGATGAAGCCGCTCTTGTGCACCACGCGGAAATTGGTGACGTCGGTTTCGGTGGTCCAGCGGTGGAACCAGGCCGCGGCGGTCCAGTACAGCGCCGCGACCGCGACCACGGCGGCGGCCGCCAGGCAGGCCATCACGAGGCCGTCGACCGTCGTCATCCGCGACAGGATGAAGAGCGCCAGCACCACGATCCAGGCCCCGATCGCCGGCAAATAGAACATCCAGTGCGCATTGGTGGAATACAGCACCTTCTCGCCAGGCTGCAGGATCTCGTCGATATAACGTCCCATCCAATCCGCCTTCGAGTTGTCCCGTGTTACCCGTGCGCCACAACCCGCCCGCAACCGGTCAAAACACCCCCAAAAGACACTCGAGGGCCCCCTACCTACCGGCTTGCCCCCGGGCGCGGCGCTATGTATACGCGCGTTTCGGTCCCCGCGCTTGCGGTTTTCGGCGTGGGTTAACCTACTTATCCTCTTAAAGGAATAGACGCGTCGTCATGGGCCGCCTCGTGATGAAATTCGGCGGTACGTCCGTCGCCAATATCGATCGTATCCGCAACGTCGCGCAGCATGTGAAGCGCGAGGTCGACGCGGGCCACGAGGTCGCCGTCGTCGTCTCCGCGATGTCCGGCAAGACCAATGAGCTGGTGGCCTGGTGCACCGATGCCTCGCCGATGCACGACGCGCGCGAATATGACGCGGTGGTCGCCTCCGGCGAACAGGTCACCTCGGGCCTGCTCGCGATCGTGCTGCAGGGCATCGGCATCCAGGCGCGCTCCTGGCAGGGCTGGCAGATCCCGATCAAGACCTCGGAGGCGCACGCTTCGGCGCGCATCCTCGATATCGACGGCACCGAGATCATCACCCGCTTCAAGGAGCGCAAGGAAGTCGCCGTGATCGCAGGCTTCCAGGGCATCAATCCCGACACCGGCCGCATCACCACGCTCGGCCGCGGCGGCTCGGACACCTCGGCGGTGGCGATCGCGGCCGCGCTGCGCGCCGACCGCTGCGACATCTACACCGACGTCGACGGCGTCTACACCACCGATCCCCGCGTGGTGCCGAAGGCGCGCCGGCTCGACAAGATCGCCTTCGAGGACATGCTGGAACTGGCCTCGCAGGGCGCCAAGGTGCTGCAGGTTCGCTCGGTGGAACTCGGCATGGTGCACAACATGCCGATCTTCGTGCGCTCCAGCTTCGACAAGCCAGAGGATATCGACCCGCACGCCAACCAGCCGCCGGGCACGCTGATCTGCAGCGAGGAGGAAATCATGGAAATGCACGTCGTCACCGGCATCGCCTTCTCCAAGGACGAAGCCCAGATTTCCGTGCGCCAGATCGAGGACAAGCCCGGCATCGCCGCCGCGATCTTCGGGCCGCTCGCGGACGCCAGTATCAATGTCGACATGATCGTGCAGAACGTGTCCGAGGACGGCAAGACCACCGACCTCACCTTCACCGTTCCGGCCAGCGACTATAACCGCGCCAAGGACACGATTACCGCCGCCAAGGCCAAGATCGGCTACGCAAGGCTCGATACCGCGACCGACGTCGCCAAGGTCTCGGTGATCGGCAGCGGCATGCGCAGCCATGCCGGCGTCGCGGCGAAGGCGTTCAAGGCGCTGGCCGACCGCAACATCAACATCCGCGCCATCACCACCTCCGAGATCAAGTTCTCGGTCCTGATCGACGCCGCCTACACCGAACTCGCGGTCCGCACGCTGCACACGCTGTACGGCCTGGACCAGGCGTAGGCGCGACCGGCAGGGGCGGGGCTCGCTCCGCTGTCATTCCGGGGCGATGCGACAGCATCGAACCCCAATTCGCAATTGCGAATTGTGGAATCTCGAGGTTCCGGGTTCGCCGCTTCGCGGCGCCCCGGAACGACGAGACCGAGCATTGGCCGTGCTCCCCAGCCCCGCCCGGAGTTAGAATTTCTCTTAGCGGGCGCAGCATTGGGCTGACGCAGACGTTATTTGCTACTGGCAGGCGTTTTGCTTGGCAAAGCAAGCCTCGATTGGCTATACGGCCAGTCAGGTAGGCTGTCGCAAACTGTGGCACAGTTTCGGTGATCGCGAATCGGCGGGAACTGGCGAGCGGCGACACCGAATGACTAAAATTGTTGTTTTTGACGAGTTTTACGCCAGCGGCCGGCCGCACCGGTGCGCCGGCTTCGTGGGGAGGGACTGAAACACATGCGGAGCGCGTCGGGAGGCCCCCGCATCCTGTTGAGACGGCTTCGCGAGACCATGGCGGAGCAAGTCTCCGCCCAGGAACGGCTCGACAAGATCGTGGTGCTGATCGCGGCCAACATGGTGGCCGAGGTCTGCTCCTGCTACGTGCTGCGCATCGACAACACCCTCGAGCTCTATGCCACCGAAGGTCTGAACCGCGACGCCGTCCACCGCACCGTGATGAGCGCGCATGAAGGCCTGGTCGGCCTCGTCGCCAGCGAGGCGACGCCGCTCAATCTGTCCGACGCGCAAAGCCATCCGGCCTTCGCCTACCGCCCGGAGACCGGCGAAGAGGCCTACCACTCGTTCCTCGGCGTGCCGATCCTGCGCGCCGGCAACACGCTCGGCGTGCTCGTGGTGCAGAACCGCGCCAAGCGCACCTATGTCGAGGAAGAGGTCGAGGCGCTGCAGACCACCGCCATGGTGCTGGCGGAGATGATCGCCTCCGGTGAGCTTGCCGCGCTGGCGCAGCCCGGCGCCGAGCCCGCCGCGCGGCATTCGCTGCACAAGACCGGCGCGGTGCTCTCCGACGGCATCGCGCTCGGCCATGTCGTGCTGCACGAGCCGCGCGTCGTCATCACCAACTACATCGCCGAGGATCTGCCGAAGGAGATCAAGCGGCTCGACACCGCGCTCGCCAATTTGCGCGCCGATCTCGACCGCATGCTGGAGCGCGGCGACGTCGCCGACGGCGGCGAGCACCGCGAGGTACTGGAAGCCTACCGCATGTTCGCCAACGACCAGGGCTGGTCGCACAAGCTGCATGAGGCGGTCGCCACCGGCCTCACCGCGGAAGCCGCCGTCGAGCGCGTGCAGTCCGACACCCGCGCGCGCATGCTGCGCTCGACCGATCCCTATCTGCGCGACCGCCTGCACGACCTCGAGGATCTCGGCCATCGCCTGATGCGGCAGCTGGTCGGCCAGGACCATGCGCCCTCGCGCGAGCAATTGCCCGACAACGCCATTCTGATCGCCCGCGCGATGGGCCCCGCGGCGCTGCTCGACTATGACCGCAAGCGGCTGCGCGGCCTGGTGCTGGAGGAAGGCACCGCGAATTCCCACGTCTCGATCGTGGCGCGCGCGCTCGGCATTCCCGCGGTCGGCGAGGTGCCGAACGCGCCCGGCATCGCCGATCCGGGCGACGCCATCATCGTCGACGGCATTTCCGGCGAGATCTATGTCCGCCCCTCGACCGAGATCGAATCCGCCTATGCCGAGCGCGTCCGGTTCCGGGCGCGGCGGCAGGCGCAATATTCGGCGCTGCGCGACAAGGCCTGCGTGACCAAGGACGGCCAGCCGATCGAGCTTTTGATCAATGCCGGCCTGACCATCGACCTGCCGCATATCGACGACACCGGCAGCGCCGGCATCGGCCTGTTCCGCACCGAATTGCAGTTCATGGTGAGCCCGAACCTGCCGCGCTCGAGCGACCAGCTCGCGCTGTACCGCACCGTGCTCGACGCCGCGGGCTCTAAGCCCGTCACCTTCCGCACGCTCGACATCGGCGGCGACAAGGCGCTGCCCTATATGGAGACCGTGATCGAGGAAAATCCCGCGCTCGGCTGGCGCGCGATCCGGCTCGGCCTCGACCGTCCCGGCCTGCTGCGCGGCCAGATCCGCGCGCTGCTGCGTGCCGGCGGCGGCCGCGCGCTGAAGATCATGTTCCCGATGATCTCCGACATCGCCGAGTTCGACCAGGCCAAGGCGATCGTCGAGCGCGAGCTGACCTATCTGCGCCAGCACGGCCATTCGCTGCCCGAGCGGATCGATATCGGCACCATGGTCGAGGTGCCGGCGCTGCTCTACCAGCTCGACGAGCTGCTGAAGAAGGTCGACTTCGTCTCGGTCGGCTCCAACGACCTGTTCCAGTTCCTGTTTGCGGTCGACCGCGGCAATGCCAAGGTCTCCGAACGTTTCGACATTTTGTCGGCGCCGATCCTGCGCGCGCTGCGCGACATCGTGCGCAAGGCCAAGGCGGCGAAGAAGGCCGCCTCGCTGTGCGGCGAGATGGCGTCGAAGCCGATCGGCGCGCTGGCGCTGATCGCGATCGGCTACCGTTCGCTTTCATTGTCGGCAACTGCGCACGGCCCGGTCAAGGCGCTGATCCTCGACCTCGACGCCAAGAAGGCCGAGGCGATGATCAATCCGCTGCTGGACGCGCCGGTCGGCAGCGTCTCGATCCGCGCGGCGCTGACGAAGTTTGCGGAAACCGAGGGGCTGGCCTTGTAGCGACGCTGCCGTCGCCGCTGCCGCCCTTCCGTACCTTCCGCAATTCGAGATACCGCCATGCTACCCGAAGCCAAACTCGACGTCCTGCTCGCCCATCATGCCTCGCTCGAGGCCGAGCTGCTCGGCGAGGTCAAGTCCGAGCGCTATGTTGCGATCACGCGCGAGCTCGCCGAGCTCAATCCGCTGATCGACGCGGTGAAGGCCTATCGTTCCGCGCGTAGCGAACTCGCCGATACCGAGGCGATGCTGGCGGATGCCGGGACCGACGCCGAAATGCGCAGCATGGCGGAGGCCGAGCTGGAAACGCTGCAGGCGCGGCTCGGCGAGCTCGAGCAGCAGATCCGGATCGCGCTGTTGCCGAAGGACGCAATGGACGACCGCAACGTGATGCTGGAAATCCGCGCCGGCACCGGCGGCGACGAGGCCTCGCTGTTCGCCGGCGACCTGTTCCGGATGTATGAGCGCTTCGCATCCTTGCAGGGCTGGAAGGTCGAGGTGATTTCGGCGAGCGAAGGCACCGTCGGCGGCTACAAGGAAATCATCGCCGAGGTGCAGGGCCGCGGCGCGTTCGCGAAGCTGAAATTCGAATCCGGCGTGCACCGCGTCCAGCGCGTGCCCGACACCGAGACGCAGGGCCGCATCCACACCTCGGCCGCCACGGTCGCCGTGCTGCCCGAGGTCGAGGACGTCGACGTCGATATCAAGGACACGGACTTGAGGATCGAGACCATGCGCGCGGGCGGCGCCGGCGGCCAGCACGTCAACAAGACCGAATCGGCGATCCGCATCACCCATCTGCCGACCGGGATCGTCGTGATGATGCAGGACAGCCGCTCGCAGCACAAGAACCGGGCGTCGGCGATGAACATCCTGCGCTCGCGCATCTACGATGCCGAGCGCCAGCGCGTCGAGGCGGCGCGCTCCGCCGACCGCAAGGAGAAGGTCGGCTCCGGCGACCGCTCGGAGCGCATCCGCACCTATAATTTCCCGCAAGGGCGAGTCACCGACCACCGCATCAACCTGACGCTCTACAAGCTGCCGCAGGTGATCGCGGGCGAAGCGCTCGGCGAATTGATCGACGCGCTGACGACCGAGCACCAGGCGGCACAGCTCGCCGCGCAGGGCGCCGCGGCCTGACGCGCGCCGCCGCTTGCGCCGGCGGATGCGTCACTCACGGCTCGCCGGAAGACGGCGAAGACTTCAGCAAGCGGCGCAGCGCCGGGCTCGCGACGCGGCGGAGCTCCTCGATGTTCTTCTTCGAAACGGACTGGAGCTTCTGCTCGCCCTTTGCCGTCAGCCTGAGCTGAACCCGCCGCGCGTCGTCGGGATCGGCAAGGCGGCTGACCAGCCCGAGCTTTGCCATGCGGTTCATCAGCTCGACGGCGGAGTGATGCCGGATCAGCAGAAACCGCGCGATGTCGCCGACGGTCGGCGGACCGGGGTCGACGAAACCCTTGATGCCGAGCAGCGCCTGATGCTGTCGCGGCGTCATTCCGGCCTTCCGGGCCCCCTCCTCGCTGAATGCGAGAAACCTCCGCAACTCGTAGCGAAACTGCGCCAGCGCCCGGTAGTCCACCGTCGCGGATACCGTCTTGCGTTTCGTTGCTCCGGCTGGCGCTCGTCGTTGCTTTGGTTGCGGCATTCGATCGTCCTGCTGCTGGCTCGCTCCGCCGGACGGCAGACGCCGCGCAACGCTATCAAGCCCGCGCCGGACGCACCATACTACCGGCCGTCCTTCCACCCATGTTTTCAACGGTTTGACGATCGAACGGCGGGGCCGGTAAAGGTCAGGGCTGCGGCCAGCGATCGTAGGTCGAGCTCAATATCTTCAGCAGCACGATCTGGAAGGCGACCGGAATCCGCGGGCTCCTGCGGCGAATGGATTTCTCCAGCGCCTCGGTGATCTCGCTCTTGGTGAGATGCCCGGCCGAAGCGCGCGCGACCAGATCGCCCCAGACCTCCGACAACGACTTGCCGGTGTGATGCGGAGACGGGATCGTTATTCCGCGCGTCTCGGCCCAATCGATGATCTCGCGCATGGTTTGCCGTCCGCAATTTCGCGCGGTCGCGAGATGGCGCGCGGTGAGCAGGCGCAGCAGATCGTCCGGCGGCGTCCAGCCCATCTTCGGCGGCACGTCGTCGAGCAGCTCGACCGCCAGCTCCTTCAGGACGTTGATCGCGCGGATGCTCAGGCTGCCCGATTGCTCGGCGCCACCGTGTTCGGTCACGGCGTGACCGTGCTCGGTCACGGCGTGCTCTCCGGCATTTCCGGTGCGACTTGAAGGCTCCTGGATCATCGCTCCCTCACTTACAGGACCCGCACCCGGTCGGTAAACCCTCGATACATCGTAGAACGATATTATTTCTATCGTATGCCGATATGATTCGACGAAAGGTGACATTGACTAAATATGCCGGTGAGGAATTGTAGCTGTGACAGGCTGCTCGATTGCAGCCGGCGCATCGTGCCGCCGATCGATCCGATCCGGCGACGAGTGAATATGCGCGGCAACAATCAATATAATTGGAGGATACTGAGCGATGAGCACCAAGGATTTTCGGCCGGGCAGCGCCCTGAACGTTTCGCGCCGCACTTTGCTGCAAGCCGGCGCGGGCCTGATCGGCGGCACCGTGCTGCCGGCCTCGATCGCGTCGCGGGCATTCGCCGAGGACCATCCGGCGATCGGAACCTATCCCGCGGGCACGTCGGGCTCTTCGGCATTCATCGGCATCTCGGTGCCGCGCACCGGCACCTACGCGGTGCAAGGCGAGGATGAGCTCAAGGGCTACCAGCTCGCGATCGAGCACATCAACAGCGGCCACGAGCTGATCAAGAAGATCTCGCCGAAGACCAGCAAGGGCGTGCTCGGCAAGGAGCTGAAGTTCGGCGTCGCCGATTCCGCGGCGAAGCCGAACGAGGCCGTGCAGGCGCAGCAGCGCTTCATCTCCGAGAACAAGGCGGTGATGATCACCGGCGGCACGTCGAGCGCGGTCGCGGTGGCGCTCAACAAGCTGGCGCAGCGCGAGAAGGTGATCTTCGTCTGCGGCATTTCCGGCTCCAACGACACCACCGGCAAGGATTGCGTGCGCTACGGCTTCCGCCAGAACTTCTTCGGCCAGACCGCCGCGGCGGCGATCGCGCCGGTGCTGATCAAGCAGTTCGGCAAGAGCAAGAAGGCCGCCTACCTCACGCCCGACTACACCTACGGCCACACCGTCACCAAGTCGATGCAGGACTACCTCGCCCAGGCGGGCTGGACCACCGTCACCAACCAGGTCTCGCCGCTCGGCGCGCCGGACTATTCGTCCTATCTGCTCAACGTCGCGAATTCCGGCGCCGACGTGCTGATCAACGTCAACTGGGGTCACGATGCCGTGCTGTCGACGCAGCAGGCCAAGCAGTTCGGCGTGCTCGACAAGATGAAGCTCGTGGTGCCCTACCAGGTGCCGTTCATCGCCCGCGAGACCGGCGGCCTGATGCAGGGCGTCTACGCCGCGACCGATTATTGGTGGACCATCGAGGACAAGTATCCGCTGGCCAAGATGTTCAACGAGGCCTTCGAGAAGAAGTACGGCTACAAGCCGGAATGGGGCGCGGAGAACGCCTATGTCAGCTTCGCGCACTGGGCCCGCATGGTCGAGGATGCCGGCAGCTTCTATCCGCCCGACGTCATCAAGGCCTATGAGAAGGGCGAGACGCTGCCTTCGCTGGTCGGCGACGTGCATTACCGCCCCGAGGATCACCAGTGCGTCCGCCCCGTCGTCATCGTCCGCGGCAAGATGGAAAAGGAGATGAAGAACAAGGAGGACTATTACGAGGTGATCGAGATCGTCCCCGGCGACGGCTTGATGCAGAAGCCGGATGCGTTCGGCTGCCATCTCGGCGACTACACCTGATTAACGTGGGAAGACTCGGCGCCGTGGGCGGGGCGACCCGACCCGCGGCGCCGCTTTTCTCGGAACGCATCCTCCACTGACCGGGCCAGATAAACGGCTGAGTGAACGCGCGCCATGATCAACTGGCCAAATTTCATCTCGCAACTTTTCAACGGGCTGGCGCTCGGCGCGCTGCTCGCGCTGATCAGCTCCGGACTGACGATCATCTACGGCACGCTCGGGGTGCTCAACCTCGCCCACGGCGCCATGTTCATGATCGGCGGCTACGCCGGATATGTGGCCTATTCCTACACCGGCTCGTTCATCCTCGCCGTGATCGCCGGATCGCTGTTCGTGATGCTGCTCGGCGTCGCGATGGAGCGGATCATCATCCGCCACTTCTACCATCGCCCGCATGAGGACCAGCTGCTGGTCACGTTCGGCCTCGGCATCTGCTTCGTCGAGATCGTGCGGCTGATCTTCACCAGCCAGTCGCAGGTGGTGCCGCCGCCGGCGCTGTTGCAGGGCATCACCTCGCTCGGCTTCCTGTTCTACCCGACCTACCGGCTCGCGGTCGTCGGCATCGTCGCGGTCGCGCTCGGCGCGCTGTTCCTGATCCTGTACCGCACCCGGCTCGGCATGATCGTGCGCGCCGGCATCGAGGATTCGGTGATGGTCGATTCGCTCGGCATCAACGTCTACCGCGTCTTCATGATCGTGTTCGGCATCGGCGCGATGGCCGCGGGCTTCGCCGGCATAATCAACGCGCCGGTGGTGTCGCTGACGCCGGGTGTCGGCGACGACATCCTGGTCGAGACCTTCGTGGTGGTGGTGATCGGCGGCGTCGGCTCGTTTCCCGGCGCCATCCTCGGCGGACTGATCGCCGGCGAGATCATCAGCATCACCTCGATGTTCAACCCCGGCTACGCCTACGTCATGCTGTTCGCGGCGATGACGCTCGTGCTGGTGCTCAGACCGCACGGCCTGCTCGGCACGCAGGGCCGCGAATGACGACGGATATTTAGATGCTTAAACAGCGCCCATACCTGATCGAATTCCTGACCGCCGCCGGCCTGATCGTCGCGCCCTTCGTGCTGCCGTGGCTCGGCTTCGCGCCCAACACGGTGAACCGGATCCTGGTCTGGGGCCTGTTCGGCCTCGGCTTCGACATCCTGTTCGGCTTCACCGGCCTGCTGTCGTTCGGCCAGTCGGCCTTTTACGGCACCGGCGGCTTCGTCGCCGCCTATCTGCTGACGCGCGCCGGCTTTCCCTACGTCGTGCTCGCCCTCGTCATCGGCATGATCGCGGCCGCCGCCACCGGCTATCTGATCGGCCTGATCGCACTACGCCGCACCGGCATCTATTTCGCCATGATCACGGTCGCGATCGCCGAGGTGTTCTTCTTCGTCGAGTTCAATCCGCTGTCGGACTTCACCGGCGGCGAGAACGGGCTGCCGGGCGTGCCGACCCCGAGCTTCAATCTCGGCTTCACCACGCTGCACTTCACCACCGGCTGGTCGCTCTACCAGTTCCTGGCACTGTGCTACTTCATCGGCGTCGTGATCGCGCTGCGCATCGTGCGCTCGCCGGTTGGCGCCGTGTTCAGCGCGATCCGCGACAATCCGCTGCGCGCGACCGCGGTCGGCCACAACATCCACGGCTACAAGCTGACCGCCTTCGTGATCGCCGCCGCCTATGCCGGCTTTGCCGGCGGGCTGCTGGGCGTGCTGCAGGCCTTCATGCCGCCCGACGCATTCACCTTCGATACGTCGGGCCAGCTCGTGATGCAGACCGCGATCGGCGGCCGCGGCACGCTGTTCGGGCCGCTGGTCGGCGCTGCGGTCTGGCTGTCGCTGCAGGACTTCCTGCAGGCGGCGCTCGGGCTCGGCGCGGCCTGGAAGCTCGTGCTCGGCATCGTGTTCGTGCTGCTGGTGTGCTTCCTGCGCCGCGGCATCATCGGCGGCCTCGCCGATCTCTACCGCCTCCTGACCGGACAGCGCGGCGCCAAGGAGCCCGAGGAGAGCGCACCCGAGGTCGTCGCCGTGGCAAGCGACCGGCACGCCACAGCGCCCGCGCCGAAGCCGGCGGCGCCTCGCGCCGGCGGCAATCGGTCCGGTCCGATCCTCCAGGCCAAAGGCCTGACCAAGCGCTATGGCGGCCTGCTCGCCAACAGCGACATCGACTTCACCGTCAATCACGGTGAGCTGCGCGGCATCATCGGCCCGAACGGCGCCGGCAAGTCGACCTTCTTCAAGATGCTGACCTGCGAGGTGCATCCGACCTCGGGCACCATCCTGTTCGAGGGCCGCGACATCACCGGCATGAATGTCACCGATGTCTGTCAGCTCGGCCTGACCAAGAGCTACCAGGTCAACCAGCTGTTCGCCGGGCTGACGGTGCGCGAGAATTTGGTGGTCGCGGCGCTGTCGGCGCTTCGCGGCAAGTTCAAGCTCGACCTGTTCCGCAGCATCGACAGCATCCCCGGCCTGTCCGAGCGCGTGCAGCAGACGCTCGAGCTGGTCAATCTCACATCGAGGCCCGATACGCCCGTGTCCGAGCTTGCCTATGGCGAGAAGCGGCGGCTGGAGATCGGGCTGGCGCTGGCGACGTCGCCGAGCCTGTTGCTGCTGGACGAGCCGCTCGCCGGCATGAGCCCGCGCGAGCGCGTCGAGACCGTCAAGCTATTGAAGTCGATCAGCCAGGGCCGCACCATGATCATCATCGATCACGACATGGATGCGCTGTTCGAGCTCGCCGAGCGCGTCACCGTGCTGCAGGAGGGCCGCGTGCTGGTCGAGGGAACGCCGGAAGAGATCAAGAACAATTCGACCGTCCAGGAGGCCTATCTTGGCGGCGTGCATGGAGTGCTCGCCGCATGAGCCTGCTCGAGGTCAACGGACTGAACAGCTATTACGGGGATTCCCACATCCTGTTCGACGTCTCGATGCGCGTCGAGCGCAACGAGGTGGTGGCACTGCTCGGCCGCAACGGCGCCGGCAAGAGCACGACGCTGAAGAGCCTGATGGGCGTCGTCACCCCGCGCCGCGGCTCGGTGATGTTCGACGGCGTCGATATCTCCGGCAGGAAGAGCCACAAGATCGCGCAGGCCGGCATGCAGCTGGTCCATGAGGAGCGCCGCATCTTCGGCAGCCTGAGCGTCGAGGAGAACCTGGTGATCGCGGGCCTGACCGCCTCGCAGCGCTGGCCGCTCGACCGCATCTACGAGATGTTCCCGCGGCTTCGCGAGCGGCGGAGCAATCGCGGCACCGACCTGTCGGGCGGCGAGCAGCAGATGCTGGCGATCGCGCGCGCCTTGGTGCGCGATCCCAAGATCATCCTGCTCGACGAGCCGTTCGAGGGACTGGCGCCGGTGATCGTGCGCGACCTGATGAAGGCGTGCCGCGATCTGGCCGAGGCCGGACAGACCATCGTGCTGGTGGAGCAGAACCTCGCCGCGACGCTGGCGCTGGCGCAGCGCATCTACATCATCAACAACGGGCACATCGTCCACGAAGGTCCCGCGCAGGAGATCAAGGCCCAGCCCGACGTCCTGCAGCGCTATCTGGGGGTTTAACCCGCTAACTCGTGATGAAGCCAGGGAGAATAGATCTCACCGCACGCTCACTGCACCTCTCCCGCTTGCGGGGGTCGAGACGAGCGAAGCTCGCTCTTAGGTCGCTTCGCATCGAAGATGCGACGCGGGTGGGGGCTCTCTCCACAATGCGACTCGCGGAGAGAGCCCCCACCCCAACCCTCCCCCGCAAGCGGGAGAGGGAGCGTACTGCCGCTGGCGCCGCTCTTCCGCGCTGACCGCTTCCAGCTGCAACTCAGTCCGCGAGCGCCGCGATCATGCGTTTGGCGTGATCTGCTAGCACATCCATCTCCGCCTTGACGGTTTGCGCGGGCAGCAGCGCGACGCCGGCCTTCACCGGCATCACATGCATGTGCAGGTGAAACACCACCTGGCCACTGGCGGGCTCGCTGAACTGCTGGATAATGATGCCGTCGGCGGCAAACGCCTTCATCGCCGCGATGGCGATGCGCTTGGCCGACTGCGCCACCGCGGCAAGGTCGTCTTCGGCGATATCGAGGATGCCGCGCGCGGGCGCCTTCGGAATGACGAGCGTGTGACCGGGCGATCGCGGCATGATGTCGAGAAAGGCAAAGGTCCGGTCGGTCTCGTAGACCTTGAAGCTCGGGACCTCGCCGCGCAGGATCCTGGCGAAGATGTTCTGGTCGTCATAGCCCGTCATGGTCGCGCGTTCCGGATCGATGGGTTGAGATTTGACCGTGCGCGCCGGCCGCACGGGGCGCAAGCGATATCGACGCCGCATCGACCATCGGCTAACAACGCGCGATGAGCACATCTGCCGACAATGCCAGCCAGACCGTCGAGAGTATCAGGCGCAGCCTCGCCGCCCGCCTCAAGGCGGCCGGCCGCGACGCCGCCGAACTCGATGCACGACTGCTGGTCGGCGCCGCGCTGGGGCTCGATCTGACCGGCATGGTCACGGGCGCCAAGCGCACGCTGACGAAGGACGAAGCCGATCGCCTCGAGCACCTCGCACGGCGCCGTCTCGCCGGCGAACCGGTGGCGCGCATCCTCGGCATCAAGGAGTTCTGGGGACTGCCGCTGCATCTCTCCACCGCGACGCTGGTGCCACGGCCGGACACCGAGACCGTGGTCGAGCGTGCACTCGAACTGCTGCGCGCCGATGGCGTGGCCGAGCGCGCGTTGCGGATCGCCGATCTCGGCACCGGTTCTGGCGCGATCCTGCTGGCGCTGCTCTCGGAACTGCCGAACGCGCATGGCTTCGCCACCGACATCTCGGCGGAGGCGCTGCAGACCGCGAGGCGCAACGCCGCCGCGCTCGGACTTAGCCAGCGCACGACATGGATCGAGTGCGACTACGGCAGCGGGCTGGCCGGCGTGTTCGAGCTGATCGTGTCCAACCCGCCCTACATCCCCTCGGCCGACATCGCCGGGCTCGACATCGAGGTGCGCGCGCATGATCCGCGCGCGGCGCTCGACGGCGGGGCCGACGGGCTCGACGCCTACCGCGCGCTGATTTCGCAATCCGCGGGTCTTCTGACGTCAGGAGGATTTCTGGTTGTGGAAGTCGGACAGGGTCAGAGCGGCGACGTTGAAGCGCTGATGACGGCATCCGCCTTATCCCCAACGGGGCCGCCAAAAGCCGATCTCGGGGGCATCCCGAGGGCCGTTTCCGCCCGCCGGCTGCCCCGATAAAGTCCTATTGGAACGAAAAAAAACCTCTTGGATTATCCCCCGGGAACGACTACGTTCCGGGCACAACATCGGTGCTGGCCCCGTAATCCGTTACGGGTGATGACCAGGGTTCAGCAGAGCCCGCCGATCGAAAGGTTCCAGGAACGCAGGTCACATAGAGCGCAATAGCCGAAGCTGTGCTGCTCTCGACCGCCAAGCGAACGAAAGCCTGTTATTGCGCTTGAAGACTTACGCACGAGAACTGGGCCTGTCTCAACGGGCGGAATGATTTGGTCGCTGGCGCGATTGCCGGCGGTTGGGGAACGCGTCTTTGCTGCACGCGACTTTGCTGAACGAGATGGTCGGCGACATCGAAACCACTTCGAACGGTATTGCGATTCTGTGTGCCTAGGCGCGCGCCGAATCGGACTCTGGGAATCGGACTTCTGAGAAATCGGACTGCTGAGAAATCGGACTGTGGACTGCAATAACTTCAGGGCTGGAATAAAAGGCGACAGATGAGAAACGGTCAGAACAACAAGCGGATGCGCAACCGGAATAACAACAACAACAATAACAACAACAATAACCGGCGCGGCCAGAATCCCCTGACACGGGTGTACGAATCGAACGGACCCGATATCAAGATCCGCGGCACGGCCTCCCACGTGGCCGAGAAATACGTTCAGCTTGCGCGCGATGCGCGCTCCTCCGGCGATCCGGTGGCGGCTGAAAACTACTACCAGCATGCTGAGCACTACTACCGGATCATCGCGGCCGCGCAGGAGCAGTTCCGGCAGAACCAGCAGCCGCCGCGCCCCGACGCCGAGGTCACCCCGACCGAAGACGGCGACGACGACAGCGACGGCTATTCGAGCTTCGGCCAGGAGCCGGGCTTCGTGCCGCAGCAGCAACCTTTCATGCGCGACAACGGCCAGCAGCCGTACCAGCGCGAGCAGCAGCAGCCGCGCGAGCATCGCGAGCGTGACCAGCAGCCGCGTGAGCACCGCGAGCGCGAGCATCGTCCGCAGCCGCAATATCAGCCGCAGCCGCAGAACCAGCCGCAGCCCGCGATGGCCGATGCCGGCGGCGTCGATCGCCTGCCCTCGTTCATCACCGGCGGCGCGCAGCCGCAGGTCAATGGCACCTATGAAGGCAATGGCGGCGCAGAACGCGGCGAACGGAGCGAGCGCTTTCCGCGCCGCCGCCGCCGTCCGCACGGCCCGCGCCCCGACATGGCGGCGCAGCCCGCGCCGAGCGACGACTTCAATCCGGGCAACGAGTAATCGTGAGAATCTGTCACCCTCCCTTCACAGGGAGGGTGAATTGTCCGCGTCACGACTCTGCGTGAGTCGATTTGCGCGTCGCCGTCGAGGACGGCACCAGCACCGGACGCAATGACGGGATCAGCTGTGTGCGCTCGCGGCGCGCGGGGATGGCGCGATAGACCTGCTTGGTCGCCTCCACGATATGCACGCCGGCGAACGGCATCGACAGCGCCGCGCCGACCCGCTCCCACGCCATCGCCGAGCGCAGAAACCAGCTGCCCTGCACCGGCGGCATGAACAACGCCTCGCCCCACGACGACGGCGTGAACCAGGTCTGCCGCAACAGCTGCGTGATCTGCGCCCGCGAATAGGGCCGGCCATGGCCGAACGGCGTGGCATCGGTGCGCGTCCAGACGCCGCGGCGATTCGGGATGATCGCGATCAGCCGCCCCGAGGGCGAGAGCACCCGCCACACCTCGCGCAGCAGCCGCTCCGGATCATCGGACATCTCCAGCGCGTGCACCAGCAGCACGCGGTCGACCGCGGCATCCGGCAGCGGCATCGAGAATTCGTCGATCAGAGTGGCCAGCGCCGGCCGGCCGGTCGGCCATTTCAGCACGCCCTGGGCCGCCGGCATGAAGGCAATGCAGCGCTCGCAGGACTCACGGAACAGGCCGAGATAGGGGGTCGGATAGCCGAGGCCGAGCACGCGCTGGCCTTCCGCGTTCGGCCACCGCGCGCGGATACCCCGGTTGATCAGCTGCCGCGCCACGATGCCGAGGCGCTGCGAATAGAAGTCGCGCAGGTCGATGACGTCCATGGTGTTTAGCCTAACACGCCCCCTGCTGCCCGGGTGCGCCGAAAATTGCATTGCCGCCGGAGCGTTAACGCCATATTTCACCCCTATATTGGGCGCGTTAAAGCATGATCCGGGAAAGCCGATACCGGCCTTTTCGAATACATCATGCTCCAAAATGTCCGTCCCGTTTGTTCGTGGAGATATCATGACCGCCGAAATTCGCACCTTCAGCTGCCTCACCGACAATTTCGGGTATTTGATCCACGATCCCGCGACCAAGGCGACCGCGTCGATCGACGCGCCGGAGGCCGGCCCGATCATCAAGGCGCTGGAGCGCGAAGGCTGGACGCTGACCGATATCCTGATCACCCATCACCATGGCGACCATGTCGGCGGCGTCGCCGAGCTGAAGCAGAAATACGGCTGCCGCGTCGTCGCCCCGCACGACCAGTCGGCCAAGATTGCCAATGTCGATTTGCGCGCCGCCAATGCCGATGTCATCAAGGTCGGCAGCCTGTTGGCCCGTGTGGTCGAAACTCCCGGCCATACGCTCGACCATATCTCCTATGTGTTCGACGGCGAGAAGGCGGTGTTCGCCGCCGACACGCTGTTCTCGATCGGCTGCGGCCGCGTGTTCGAAGGCACCTACCCCATGATGTGGGATTCGCTTTTGAAACTGCGCTCGCTGCCGGACGATTTCCGTCTGTATTGCGGCCATGAATACACCGCCTCCAACGTGAAATTCGCGCTCACCATCGAGCCCGACAATCCGGCCCTGCAGGCGCGCGCAGCAGAGGTCACAAAACTGCGCGCCGAGAACAAACCGACGATCCCGGTGCTGCTCGGCGACGAGAAGAAGGCCAACGTGTTTCTGCGCGCCGACGAGCCTGTTGTCGCGGCCAAGCTGCACATGAAGGGCGCCGACCCGGCGCTGGTGTTCGGCGAACTCCGTGAGCGCAAGAACAAGTCGTGATGGCAGACCTCTCGGCGGCCGACATCATCGCGCAGCTTGCGCTGAAGCCGCATCCCGAAGGCGGACATTATCGCGAGACGTTTCGTGACAAGCGCGTCGACGCCAATGGCCGCGCGCATTCGACCGCGATCTACTTCCTGCTGGCGCGCGGCGAGCGTTCGCATTGGCACCGCATCGACGCGGTCGAGATGTGGCACTATTACGCCGGCGCGCCGCTGACATTGCGGATCGCGCAGGACGGCGCCCCACATGCGATCACGCTCGGGCCGGATGTGGCGCGCGGCGAGCAGCCACAGGCGATCGTGCCGGCGGATGCATGGCAGGCGGCCGAAAGCAGCGGCGACTGGACGCTGGTCGGCTGCACCGTCGCGCCGGGATTCGAGTTCGCGAAATTCGAGCTCGCGCCGAAGAGCTTTTTCCCGTCATCCTGAGGTGCGAGCGGAGCGAGCCTCGAAGGATGAATCGGCCACAGTCGGGCCGTCGACCCTTCGAGACGGCCGCGTTGCGGCCTCCTCAGGGTGACGGTGAAACAGTAGCAACAACCTTCTTCGTAGGATGGGTAGAGCGCAGCGAAACCCATCATCTCGCCGCGTGGATAGGAGTTGATGGGTTTCGCTTCGCTCTACCCATCCTACGTTCTTTTTCTCAGCACCATGTCTTTCGCCGCGATCAGCCCGCCGCCGGCGATCAGGATTGCGGCGATAGCAATATTGGCGCTGGGCTTGGCAAAGCCCGCTGCGATCAGGAACGCGGTCGAGAGCAGCGGCGTGGCGTAGGATGCGGCACCGAGCACGCGGATATCACCGCGCTTCATGCCGATGTCCCAGGCGAAGAACGCAGCCCCCACCGGACCGATGCCGAGCGCGATGACGGCCAGCCATTGCAGCGGCGTCGCGGGCCACACCGTTGTCTCCACCATCATGTGCACCAGCGCGGCAAGCACGGCGGTCGCGAGGCAGAAGCCGGCCACGGCATCGGTCGGCACCGCCTTGAGCCGGCGCGACATCACCGAATAGGACGCCCAGACGAACGCCGCGACGAAGGCGGCCGCGAAGCCTGGAATTTGCTCTTTTGTGAAGGCGCCGGTGTTGCCGGCGAACAGCAGCACGGTGCCGGCGAGGCCGAGCAGCGCGCCGACGATGTGATGCAACGCAAGCCGCTCGCCCGGCAGCAGCGAGGAGAACAATACGATCAACAGCGGCCAGAGATAATTGAGCAGGCCGGCCTCGGCCGGCGGGGCGAAGCGCAGCGCCAGGAAATACAGCGCGTGATAGCCGAACAGCCCGCCGACGCCGACGACCCAGGCGACCAGCGGCTGCTTCAACGCGCCGAAGGCTGACGGACGCAACAGGAAGCTCGCGAACGCGAACGCGGCGCCGATCGCGAACGTCATGGCCGCGAGCTGGAACGCCGGGATCGTCCCGGTCGCGACCGTCATGACCGACAGCAGCGACCACATCAGGATGGCGGTCAGTCCGACAAGGGTGGCAGTTCGGGTCGTCATCTCAATTCAATCCGTCATGGCCGGCATGACTGTCTAAGGATGGCCGTCTGAAGCCGCTCGCTGATGTCCCGGCTGGGCCACGTCTTCCTTCGCGTGTGGCACGTTGTAAAGACGAAAATGCCCGGCACAAGGCCGGGCATTCGCTGGTCGATTGTGCGCGCCTGCGACGCGACGACGTGCTCGCGTCAGGCGTGATACTGGCCGCCGTTCACGGTCAGCGTCGAGCCGGTGATGAAGCCGGCATCGTCGGCGGCGAGGAAGACCACGGCCCGCGCGATCTCTTCGGGTTCGCCGAGCCGGGCGACCGGAATCTGCGGGATCACGTTCTTCTCGAGCACATCCTTCGGCACCGCCTGCACCATCTCGGTGTTGATATAGCCGGGGCAGATCACGTTCACGGTGATGCCGCCCTTGGCGTTCTCCAGCGCCAGCGCCTTGGTGAAGCCGATGTCGCCGGCCTTGGCCGCCGAGTAGTTGACCTGGCCGAACTGGCCCTTCTGGCCGTTGATGGAGGAGATCGAGATGACGCGGCCGAACTTGCGGGCGCGCATGCCCTCGATCACCTGGCGCGTCATGTTGAACAGCGAGCCGAGGTTGGTGTTGATCACGGCATTCCACTGCTCGACCGTCATCTTATGGAATGCGGTATCCTTGGTGATGCCGGCATTGTTGACGAGCACGTCGACCGGGCCGAGATCGGCCTCGACCTGCTTGACGCCGGCCGCGCAGGCGTCGAACGACGCGACGTCCCACTTGTAGACCGGAATCCCGCTCTCCGCCTTGAACTTCTCCGCCGCGGCGTCATTGCCGGCGTAGCTCGCCGCCACCTCGTAGCCCGCCGCTTTCAGCGCCTTGCTGATCGCAGCTCCAATACCGCGCGTTCCGCCCGTCACCAATGCAACACGTGCCATGTCCGTTTCCTCCTTGGCCGTCTTTTATAACCGGATAACTCCGGCCTACGCACTCACTCAACAAAGCGCGATGAGATCAGGTTGAATTGTCATCGCGCTTTGGCTCCCTTTTTTTGAGCATGATCTTCTCGGAAAACCGCTTCACACTTTTCCGGATCATGCTGTCGAAACAAAAATGCCCGGCGCAAAGCCGGGCATCTTATTTATCAGCTCGCTTCGCGGTTGACAGATGATCTTTTCATCACCTAACCGGCCTCGCTGCCTTTTGTTCAGTCGCGTGCAACGCACATAGCGATGCCCATGCCGCCGCCGATGCACAGCGTCGCGAGGCCCTTCTTGGCATCGCGCTTCTGCATCTCGTGCAGCAGCGTCACCAGCACGCGCGCACCCGACGCGCCAACCGGATGGCCGATTGCGATCGCGCCGCCATTGACGTTGACCTTGGCCGGATCCCAGCCGAGGTCCTTGTTCACCGCGCAAGCCTGCGCCGCGAACGCCTCGTTGGCCTCGATCAGGTCGAGGTCGGCGATGTTCCAGCCGGCCCTTTTCAGCGCGGCGCGCGAGGCGGGGATCGGACCGGTGCCCATGATCTTGGGGTCGACGCCGGCCTGGCCCCACGACACGATGCGGGCCAGCACCTTCTTGCCCTGCTTGGCGGCTTCCTTGGCGGTCATCAGCACGACGGCGGCGGCGCCGTCATTGATGCCCGAGGCGTTGCCCGCGGTCACGGTGCCGTCCTTCTCGAAGGCCGCGCGGAGCTTGGCCATCGCGTCGAGCGTGGCGCCGTGGCGCGGATACTCGTCGGCATCGACCACGATATCGCCCTTGCGGGACTTGATGGTGACCGGGACGATCTCGTCCTTGAACTTGCCGGCCTTCTGCGCCGCCTCGGCCTTGTTCTGCGAAGCGACCGCGAACTCGTCCTGCTGCGACCGGGTGATCTGGTACTGCTTGGCGACGTTCTCGGCGGTGTTGCCCATGTGGTAGCCGTTGAAGGCATCCCACAGCCCGTCCTTGATCATGGTGTCGATCAGCTCGAGGCCGCCCATCTTGACGCCGCCGCGCAGATATTGGGCGTGCGGGGCCATGCTCATGGATTCCTGGCCGCCGGCGACGACGATCGAGGAATCGCCGTTGAGCAGCGCCTGGTAGCCGAGCGCCACCGTGCGCAGGCCGGAGCCGCAGAGCTGGTTGACGCCCCAGGCCGGGCTTTCCACCGGGATGCCGGCCGCGATCGAGGCCTGGCGGGCCGGGTTCTGGCCCTGCGCGGCGGTGAGGATCTGGCCCATGATGACCTCGGAGACCTGACCGCCCTCGACGCCGGCACGCTCCAGCGCCGCCTTGATGGCGATCGCGCCGAGGTCATGGGCCGGGGTGGTGGCGAAAGCGCCGTTGAAGCTACCGACGGGGGTGCGGGCGGCGCTGACGATGACGACATCGTCTGACATGGACATCTCCTATGGGTTGTAGCTGGGTTTCTCGACGGCGGGCGGCCGATTTGGCGGGCCTGTCTCTTGACGGCTATCCTGTAAACCTCGTTGAGACATGTCAATCGCACTGTCGGGCAAATCGCGCCGCGACGCACTCAAAATGACGCCCTTGGCACTTTCCTGAGCAAATCCTATGCTTTGGAATTAACCGCACAGCACAAAACTGTAGCCGAACCGCTTTGAAAATGCTTACCTTTGCTGCGATGCGTTGCATTTTGCCCTGCGGCGATGCCGTAGGGTTCCAGGTTCTTCGGTGTTGAAGTGAGAGCCCATGGCAAAATCTGAACAACCGACCACGATCAAGAAATACGCGAACCGGCGGCTCTATAATACCGGGACGAGCACCTACGTGACGCTCGAGGATCTCGCGGCGATGGTGAAGGAAGGCGAGGATTTCCTCGTCTATGACGCCAAGACCGGCGACGACATCACCCGCTCCGTGCTCGCGCAAATCATCTTCGAGCAGGAAAACAAGGCCGGGCAGAATCTGCTGCCGACCACCTTCCTGCGCCAGCTGATCCGGTTCTACGGCGACAGCATGCAGATGGTGGTGCCGAAATATCTCGAACAGTCGATCGAGACGCTGACCAAGGAACAGGAAAAATTCCGCAAGCAGATCGCGGGCGCGCTGAGCGGGACACCGTTTGCGCCGCTGGAAGAACAGGTCCGCCGCAACATGGAGCTGTTCCAGCAGACCTTCTCGATGTTCAAGCCGTTCGTGCCGCAACGCGGCGGCGGCGAGGCCGAGAAGGCGCCGGAGCCGACGCCCGATGACGGCAACATCGACGATCTTCGCCGCCAGATGAAGGACATGCAGGAACGCCTCGAGCGCATGTCGCAGCCGACGAAGAAGGACGAGTAGGTCGCTTCGCCGATCGGCCGGACGCACCGGCCGCTATCGTTTCGCGAAATCCTGACGGCGGCAACCCTGGCCGGCGTCAGGCGCCGCTTGCCCCGGGCAGCATGCTCTTGCGGACGATCGCATGCACGCCCCAATTGCCGTCGGCAACCTGCGTGACGCCGAAATCGACGCCGAGCGAGATCAGCGCCAGCGCCTCGTCCTCGCTGAGGCGATAACACTCCATAAGAAATTTGCGCGTCGCCCGGAACGCGTTACGCAGCGCCAGATCGACCGACGAGCGCTGGTAGATTTCCGACTGCGCGTTGCGCCCGAGCTCGCGCAGATAATTGCCGTAGCTGAAGCCGTGCAGGATCCACTCCTCCGGCGTTTCCAAAAGCGGGTGCGCCAGCCCTTCGACATGCGGCTTGGTCGCCTTGCCGCTCTTGTGCACGATGAAGCGAAACTGGCCGGTGAGCGAAAGCTCGAGCGCGGTGCCGTTGACCTCGCCATCGCCTTGCGCGAAATGCGGATCGCCGATCGAGAACAACGCGCCTGATACGGTGACCGGCAGATAGAGCGTGGTGCCCTTGGTGGCGCGCCAATTGTCGACATTGCCGCCGAAATAGCCGGGCGGAATCGAATCGATGATGTCGGACTCGCGCGGCGCCACCGCCATGAAGCCGAAATGCAGCCGCGCCGGAATCCGCACGCCGGCGAGCACGCCGGGCTGTTTCTCGACGGTGGCGTGATCGACCGGCACGCCGGGATAATCCATCGTCTCGTGGCGCACGCCGAACGGATCGGTCTGCGGCGTCCAGCGGTAGGAATAGACGGCGCGGGCCCATTCGGCCTCTGCATCGGTCTCGAAGATCGTGATGGTCTCGCGCTTGGCCGGCGGATCGATCAGATCGTTGTATTGAAAACCCCACCAGGCCGCGGCATTGCTGCCGAACGACTTGCCGGCGTAGGCCGGATTGGCTGATGGCCGCGGCCAGATGTCGAGGATCTGCACCTCGAGCACATCGCCCGGCTCCGCGCCGCAGACATAGATCGGCCCGGTGCAGATGTGCACGCCGAACCCTTCGCCGGCGCCGCGGCCGAAGATCGAACCGTCCATCGGACCGGCGCCGCGCCGTTCGACCGACTTGCCTTCGGCGGTCCAGCGAAACACGCTCTCCGCGCCGGGATCACCCTTGATCATGCGCTCGTAGTCATCGAAGGCGTGCTGGGTCAGCGTCTCGATCGTCACCACCGCGCCCGACTGCACGCTCATGACAGGCGGGATGGCGCGGCTGAGATAGCCCCAATGCGCGGTCTCCCTGGACACCTTGAGATGGTGATGCGAGGCGCCCCGCCCTTCCGGCACAGCCGCCGGCGGTTCAACCGGTACGATCGGCTCCAGCGGCGCAACCGTCTCGCGCGCCACCGGGCTTGACGCGAGATTTGGCGCGAGCCGCAACACCGTTGCGGTGCCACGCGCCAGCCGCGGCCGGCCGCGCGTGCGCTCGCCCTCTACATCGCGCGGCACCGCCTTGCGGAAGTCGCGCGGCGAGGTGCCGTAGGTCGCGCTGAACATCCGGCTGAAATGCGCCTGATCGGTGAAGCCCCAGCGGTAGCTGATTTCGGCGATGCGCTGGTCGGCATAGTTCGGATCGATCAGGTCGTTGCAGCAGCGCTCCAGCCGCCGCTCGCGCACATAGGCCGAGAACGTCGTATTCTGCCGCTCGAACAGCCGTTGCAGATAGCGTTGCGACAGCCCTTCCTGCCGCGCGATGTCGGCGATGGTCAGGGCGGCATTGCCGAGCTGGGCCTCGATCGCGGCATCGACCCGGCGCAGATGGCCGGCCTGGACCTGCGTCATTGCTTCGGCATCGAGCCGCGTCTCGCCGAGCAGCGCGCCGGCGACGAGTTCGGTGACCGCGACCTCGGCGGTGGCGAGATCGGCCTTGTCCAGGATCGCGAAATTGCCGCCCAGGGTCCGCATCACCGGACGCACGGACGCAGCGGCAATCGTCGCGCCGAGCACCGCCGGCAAACGCAAGCGATTATGCCCGAGCCGGCCGAGCAACCGCTCACGCGGCAGTTCGAGCAGCAGGATCTCGAAATCCTCCCGCAAGGTCATGCGCCAGGGCGATTGCAGGTCACACACCGAGACGTCGTTGTCGGCAAACTCGCAGCTGCGTTGGCCGGACGTGATGCTGCCGCGGCCGTAGCCGTGGAAGATGATGGCAACCCGCGCCGGCATTCCCGGCGAGGCCGCATGACCGCTGCAGACGATCTGCTGCTCGGTGGAACGCAGCAGCGCGAGCTGGCCGCCGCTGGTCGAGCGCTTCGCGGTCAATTCGCCGAACTGGAATTGGCCGGCCTCCGGCAATTCGCAATCGAGCTGCAAACCGGCCAGCGCCTCGCGCCAGACCTCCCGCCGGTTTTGCCGCGGGATCGCATCGACCGAAACCCGAAAGGTCGTCGCGACCATCACCCCTCCAGGCCGCAGCACCGCAGCCTTCCACTCACAGAGCCGTGAACGCAGCCTGCACCGATTGCAGGCAGGCGGCAAGCGTGTTGCGACGGCACACGTTGCCCAGCCTGCGTGCAACGCGCGGAAGCGGCGGCTTTCGCGTGGCAGCGCTATCAGCGGCGAACGCAGTGCAACTTGATCGAATGCGCCCAAATTCTTGACCGCTCCGGCCATGCCGCGATGCGAAGGCGGCCGCCGCAGATGCCTTGCACGCTGCTGCACAGGCCTTTGCGCTGCGACGACAGCAAGCGCGCCGACAAATTATTGGGCGCTCCCGGTCATGTCGGAGCGGCGCGCCGCCATGCACTCTCATGCGCACTTTCGATCCAAGGAGGAGCTCAAGATGTGCGCAGGTGACGACAAGAACTGCCCGGACTTCGAATTGCATCATCGCCAGTTCAAGGAGACGCTCGACCGCGAACGCCGTTCGTTCCTGCGCTCGAGCTTCGCGGCGGCGGGCGGCGCCGCGGCAATGACCGCCGGCGGCATCTCGCTGGTGACGCCGAAAATGGCGGCCGCCGCCGAGAAGCATCAGCCGGCGCAGCGCGCCTATCACCATTTGCCGGCCAATGCCGACACCGTGCATTGGGGCTATTTCAGCAAGTCGCTGAAGCCGCGCGTCGAGATCAATTCCGGCGACTTCATCACCATCGAGGCGCTGACGCATCACGCCAATGACGATGCCGAGCGCATGGTGAAGGGCGATCCCGGCGTCGAGAGCGTCTATCTCTGGACCAAGGAGAAGAAAGGCGTGAACCGGCGCGGCGCCGGCCCGATGGATGCCTCGCTGTACGGACGCGGCGCGGGCGAAGGCCTCGGCGTGCATATCTGCACCGGGCCGGTGTTCGTGCGCGGCGCCGAGGAAGGCGATTTGCTCGAGCTGCGCATCATCGACGTCGCGCCGCGGCCCTGCGCCAACCCGAAATATTCCGGCAAGGCATTCGGCAGCAACGCCGCGGCATCGTGGGGCTTCCACTACAAGGATCTGCTCACCGAGCCGAAGCCGCGCGAGGTCGTCACCATCTACGAGGTCGACGCGACCGGCGAGCGCAACTGGGCGCGCGCCGTCTATAACTTCACCTGGACGCCGCAGACCGATCCGTCCGGCGTGGTGCACAAGACCATCGATTATCCCGGCGTCCCGGTCGATCATTCGACGGTCAAGGAGAACCACGGCATCCTGAAGAACGTGCGCATCCCGGTGCGTCCGCATTTCGGCGTGATCGGGCTCGCTCCGAAAGAGGCCGAGTTCGTCGATTCGATCCCGCCAAGCTATACCGGCGGCAACATCGACAATTGGCGCATCGGCAAGGGCGCCACGATGTATTACCCGGTGGCGGTCGAAGGCGGACTGCTGTCGGTCGGCGACTCCCACGCCTCGCAGGGCGATTCCGAACTGTGCGGCACGGCGATCGAATGCTCGCTCAACGGCACCTTCCAGATCATCCTGCACAAGAAGGCCGACCTCGCCGGCACCGCGCTGGAAGCGCTCGACTACCCGATGCTGGAGACCCAGGACGAATGGCTGGTGCACGGCTTCAGCTATGCCAACTACCTCAGCGAGCTGGGAGCCGGCGCGCAGACCGAGATCTACAAGAAGTCGTCGGTCGACCTCGCCTTGCGCGATGCCTTCCGCAAGATGCGCAAATTCCTGATGACGACGAAGAAGCTGACCGAGGACGAGGCCATCTCGCTGATCTCGCTCGGTGTCGACTTCGGCGTCACCCAGGTGGTCGACGGCAATTGGGGCGTCCACGCGGTGATCCGCAAGGACATCTTCGCCGGCGGCGAGAGCTGACGAAAAGGCCAGGAGCGAGCGTGGCGGTCAGCCGAAGAAGGGCGAGTAGGGCTTTGCTGCGCGCACCTAATACAACGTCGCCCCGGCCTAGTGCGCAATTGCGCACGGGAGCCGGGGCCCATAACCACAAATGTCGGTTGTTTGAAGCAAGCGTCTACCAGATCGCTTCATCGAGAAGCCGCGGCGTATGGGTCCCGGCCCCCGTGCGCAATTGCGCACTAGGCCGGGACGACACCGTTAATTTGGCCGGCGACTGTGAACTAGCCCGTGGCGGGCACGGGCTTCTCCGCCGGCGCATTCCACGGGCGGTCCGGGGAGGCGAGGCCGATCAGGCGGCCCTGGATGAAGTCGCAGCCCCAATCGCGCAGCATCACGGCGGCTTCCTCGTCCTGCACCCATTCGGCGACCGTCTTGATCTCGAGGCGGCGCGCGAGATCGATCAGCGTCTGCACGAAAGCGCGATCGTCGGCCGAGCGCACGATGTTCTGCACGAAGGCGCCGTCGATCTTCACGATGTCGACGCCGAGCTTGCGCAAATTGCGGAACGAGGTGTAGCCGGCGCCGAAATCGTCGATCGCGATCCGGCTGCCGAAGTTCTTCAGGCGCGTGACGAAGCCACGCACGTCGTCGATATCCTGGATCGCGACCGTTTCGGTGATCTCGACGATCAGCCGCTCGCCGACACCGGGATGCGCGCGCATCAGGGATTCGATGGTGGCCCACCAGTCCGGATCCATCGTGGTGTCGGGCGAGATGTTGAGGCTGAGCTGTACGCCGGGAGCGGCGGCGAGCTCGGCGATGGCGAGCTCCAGCACGCGGTGATCGACCAGCCGGATCAGGCCGAGCCGCTCGGCGACCGGCACGATATCGGGCGCCAGCAGCGCGCGGCCGTCGTCCTGCTCCATGCGGACCAGGCACTCGTAGAACGCGGGCTGCCGCAGGCGCGCATCGACCACGGGCTCGAAGCCGATCACGATGCGGCGCTCGTTCAGCGCGGTGACGATCTCGTCGGTGACGCGGATGTTGACGCGGCGCTGGGCGTCGCGCTCGACATTCGGCTTCCACAGCGCGAACGATCCGGCGCGGCGGCTCTTGGCGGTCTCCAGCGTCTCCTGGGCGCGATTGACCGCCTCCTCCGCCGACCTCGCATGGCGCGGAATGGTGACGGCGCCGATCGAGACCGTTACCGACACCGGGCCGGACTTGGTCGGCACCACCTCGTCGCGCACCGCGGCGAGGAAGCGCTCGGCCGCGACATTGGTGTCGTCGACGGTGCAGTTGCGCAGGATCAGGCCGAACTTGTTGCCGGAGAAACGCCCGAGCATGTCGCCGCTGCGCAGCCGCGCACGAATCCGCTTCGCGACCTCGGCGATGACAGCATCCGCGACATCGAAGCCGAAGGCATCGTTGACGCGCGCCAGATGATCGATGCCGATCAGCATGAAGGCACAGGAGGAGCGGAAGCGCGCGCACTCCTCCATCGTCTCGGCGAGCGAGGCGATCAGATGGGTGCGGTTGAGCTCGTTGGTCAGCGGATCATGCCGCGACAGCTTGAGCAGCTGCTCGTCGCGGGCATGCCGTTCATTGTTGATGCGGACGACGCCCTGCACGCGCGCCGGCCTGCCGTCGGCGCCGGCAAACCAGCAGCCGGTCTCCTCGATCCAGATCACCGGCGCCGAGGTGACGGCCCGCACGCCATACTCGATCCGGTAGGGAACGCCCTCCCCGCCGCGCACCGGCGCCGGCGCGCCGAGCGCATCGGATCGCACCGAGCGCGATGGCTCGATCAGCTTGGCAAGCTCGGCACCGCTCGCAAGCGCCGCAACCGGGATATCCGGGAAGACCGCCGCCACATTATCGCTCCAGGCAATCGCATCGGTCGCCAGGTCCCAAGCGAATGTCGCTTGGCCGAGCGAGGCGAGGATGCTGGCAGCTGGCGGGACAGGGGGCATCGAACATGTCTCGATTTGGGACGGCGCCCGGTGATTCTACACGCTCTCAAGATAGTGGTTCCGGCGAATCCAACGCTAGGTGAAGTTGATAAATAATCTGGAAACCACGTTTGCGACTGTCCGGGAACGAACTGGGGACGGCGGGCATGACCCTTGCCAGAGGGGTGTTGCGGAGGGACGCAACGTCCCAAACTATGACGCTCCAACGGGTCGCAGACGATGCCGGATATCGATCAATCGGAAATCCTCGACGGTGAGTGCACCGGCGATCCTGCTGCGGCCGGCACGGCGCTGGTGCCGCTGGCCGCGACCACCCATTGGGCGCCCAAGATCCCGCTGCCGCATGCCGATCCGTCGTTTGTGGCTCAATTGATCGCAACCGCCGCACACGAACCGCAGACGCGCGGGCAGCGGCGTGGGTCATTGGCCGACGCGCAGAGCGCTTACGGCCCGCATGTCGACGAACGCCGCAGCGTGGCGCGGCGGACCCGGCAAATCATCTAGCAAATCATCTAGAAAGGCCGGACGCCGGAACTGGCGTCCAAGCAGCAGGCGGTCAGCGGGCCTTGACGGGCCGATTGCCGTGACTGTCCTGCGGCACGCCGCGTTGCAGCGACATGTGGGAATGGATGCCGAGCCAGCGCCCGTCGGCCTGACGCGCGAGAATGATCGTCGCTCGCCCCGGCCGATCAAAGCGGCTGCCGTCCGCATGGAAGCCGGCGCTCGTCCAGGGCGTGATCACCGTCGCCATGCCGCCGTCGGCGCTGATCAGCACCGCCGTATGCGCGAGATCGAAGGCGAAATCCGCGGTGCGGGGCCAGACATTGTCCCATTGCATCTCGGTCCAGCGCGCGCGGCCGTGGATGAGTTCCTGATAGGTGCCGAACGAGATGATGTCCGAATGCCAGAACGGACGCGCGGCAGCATAGTCGACCGCCCTGACGCAGGCGGCGAACCGTTCGAGCCAGTCAAAGATGGATTGGGTTGTCGTTGAGTCGGCGATCGGAAGAGGCGTTTCTGCGCTCATGATCGGCCTCGAAAACACTCAGCGCTGCGGCGCGTCCGACGGCGGATGGCCGCCCGGCTGCAAGTCCGGTGAAGCGACGGTCGGCTTCGGGGCGGACTGATCGAGCAGCACGGATTCCGCAACCGACGTCGCCGGTGGAACGGGTGCGGCTGGCGGCGGGGCAGCAGGCGCCGGCGCGGCGACGGGCGCGGGCTCGGAACGCGGCGCGGACGCCTCTGCCGGCGCGGGCTGCGGCGCCTCGGGCTGCGGCCTGCTGGCGCTTGGTGCCGCAGGCGCGACCACCGCACGGCGGCGGGTGCGCAGCGCAATTCCGGAAATGAAATCGACCAGCGCCAGCAGCGTGAGCAGGCCATAGGTCGAGTTGCCGAATTTCGGCCAGAGCACGAATTCGGCGGCGGCGGCGCCGAACACGATCAGCGACAGCAGATGGTCGGTGAGATATTTCGCGCCAGGGCGCGCGCCCTTGATGACCTCGAGCAGCAACAGCAGCACGGCGGCCGCGAGCAGCATGTCGCTGAGCGTGATCTGCCACTGCTCGCCCGACAGCAATGTCAGCCTGATCAGCGGGTCCGTGAAGGACACGCCGGGCATCAGGAAAGCGATGATGTTGTAGACCGCGAGCGGAACGAGCAGCAGCGGAAAACCGACCATCGGGGCTTGCGCCTTATTCAGGGAGAACCAGCAATGCGGCGATGCTCATTGGCCTCGCCGCGGACGCGCCCGTCTTGGCCGCACTCGTTGACCGAATTCAGGCGCCGCGCCGCATGGCTGCGGCGCGTAGGCCGAATGTCCGATCAGGACTCTTTCTTGGCCTTCAGGACCTGGCGGCCCTTGTACATACCGGTCTTCAGGTCGAGGTGGTGCGGACGGCGCAGTTCGCCGGAGTCCTTGTCCTCGACATAGGTCGGGGTCTTGATCGCATCGGCCGAACGGCGCATGCCACGGCGCGACGGCGAGGTTTTTCTTCTGGGAACGGCCATGACGGTGTCCTCTAGGGGTGTTGCGGAGGCATCGTCCGAAATGCGGACGGCTCAGCGCTTCGAAGCGCAAGCTGCGATGCCGGTAAGGCCGCGCTTATAGAGGAAGGCATCGCGTAAAGCTAGGGTCCGGGCCAGCAAAAAGCGCCCGAAATGGCCCTCAGGAGCCGCGATTTTCGCGCCAGCAGCGCTCCACCGCGTTGGCCCGGACCATATAGGTCGCAGACAGCCTGCGGACCCCCGGCCCCGGGCTCCGGGCGCTCCTCTTGACCGGATTCGGCAGGATCGCCGCCAGAAGCGCGGCCTCACGGGGTGACAGCCCCGCCGCCGACCGGCCGAAAGCATATTGGGCGCCGGCCTCAGCGCCGAACTGGCCGGACGGGCCCATTTCCGCGATATTGAGGTAGATTTCCAGGATCCGCTGCTTGGGCAGCACGAGATCGATCCAGAGCGCCAGCGGCAGTTCCAGCCCCTTGCGGACAACGCTGCGGCCGGACCACAGGAACAGGTTCTTGGCGACCTGCTGGGTGATGGTCGAGCCGCCGCGGGCCACCTCGCCATCCTCGGCGTCGTCGAGCACCTCGCGCAGCGCGCCCCAATCGATGCCCCGATGCTTGCAGAAATGGGCATCCTCCGAGCCTACCACGGACCGCACCAGATAGGGCGACATGGCGCCGAAATCGATCCAGTGCCGCGTGACCGGAGCCCCTCGCAGGGTCCGCCACGCCATCAGCGCCGAAACCGGATGGCCGGTGCGGTAGAACGGCGCCACCAGATACGGCAGCAACAGCAGGGCCAGCAAAACCAGCAATAAAATTCGGACGATGCGCAAAACAGGGGTTTCCGGGGAGGACCATTCCAGGAAGGATTTGGGACCCGCCCGCCAGAACACGGCCGGCGCCGTCGACGTCTGCGGGATAATTCACGGTTTTTCCAGCACTTTTAAGGCGCATTCCGTCGCAGGGCAGGAATTGACGAAGCCGATGCCATCAACGATTGTCCCGCCGAAAATCGATCTGGAGCAATTCTTAATGACGACCGGTACTGCAGAGTTTTCCAAGCGGCTGGACCAGACCGCGGAGGATACCGAAGCCCTGCTCGCGAAACTGCTGTCCGACGCGACCGAAAGCGACGAGATCGTGCGCCCGAAGCGGCTGATCGAGGCGATGCGCTATTCGAGCCTCGGCGGCGGCAAGCGGCTGCGGCCGTTCCTCGTGGTCGAGAGCGCGGCGGTGTTCGGCATCCCGCGCGAAGCCGCCCTGCTGGTCGGCGCCGCGCTCGAATGCATCCACTGCTACTCACTGATCCACGACGACCTGCCGGCGATGGACAATTCCGATCTGCGCCGCGGCCGCCCGACCCTGCACAAGGCCTATGACGACGCCACCGCGATCCTCGCTGGCGACGCGCTGCTGACGATTGCCTTCGACATCATTACCCGCGATGCGATCCACAAGGACGCCCAGGTGCGCCTGGCCTTGACCCGCGCGCTTGCGCGCGCCTCCGGCATCGGCGGCATGGCCGGCGGCCAGATCCTCGACCTCGCCGGCGAAGGCCGCTTCGGCGACCGCGAGCCGGTCGACGTCGCGCGCGTGCAGCAGATGAAGACCGGCGCGCTGCTCCGCTTCGGCTGCATCGCCGGCGCGATCCTCGGCCAGTCCTCGCAGAAGGAATACCAGGCGCTCGACGATTACGGCAAAGCGCTCGGCGAAGCCTTCCAGATCGCCGACGATTTGCTCGACGTCGAGGGCGATGCTGCCGCGCTCGGCAAGCCGGCCGGCGCTGACGCCGCGCTGGGCAAGACCACCTTCGTCACCCAGCTCGGCATCGACGGCGCCAAGCAGCGCGTCCGCGATCTCCTGGCGCGCGCCGATGCCGCGCTGTCGGTTTTCGGCGACCGCGGCGACGTGCTGCGCGCGGCCGCCCGCTTCGTCGCCGAGCGCAAGAACTAAAGCGGGATGAGTCTTGGTTGAATCGGCTTGGCGCGGTCTCGGTTCACCTCTCCCCGTTGGGGAGAGGTCGGATTGCGCCTGGCGATGCGAAGCATCGTCCAGTGCAATCCGGGTGAGGGCTTTTGCTCTCTCGATGGACCGTAACCCCTCACCCGATTTGCTGCGCAAATCGACCTCTCCCAAGGGAGAGGTGAACTTTCGACGCCGCTCCAGCTCAACCTAATCTCATCAGGCTCTAGCCGAAGGCACTGCGCGACATGAACAGGGAGATCGACGACCGCCTTGTTCGCTTCCGCAAGCTGCCGCTGCCGGTCCGCGTCGTCGTGGGCCGGCCGCGCACGTTCGGCTCGATCGCTTTCGGCATCCTGGCTGCGCTGCTGGTGCCGGGAGCACCGCGCATCGTCACGCGCCTGCTCGCGGGCTGGGATGCCTTCACAGCGCTCTATCTCGTGCTCGCCTATGTGATGATGCTGCGCTGTGGCGTCGCCCATATCAAGCGAAGCGCCATGCTGCAGGACGATGGCCGTTTCCTGATCCTGCTGCTGACCGCGTTCGGCGCGCTGGCGAGCCTCGCGGCCATCGTGTTCGAGCTCGGCGCATCCAAGGGCAGCCCGGCCGGACTGGCGCTGGCAATCGTCACCATCACGCTGTCATGGGCCTTGGTGCACACCGCATTCGCGCTGCACTACGCCCATGAGTATTATCGCGGCAAGACGCCCGGCGGATTGCAGTTTCCGAGCGGCGAGGAATATGTCGACGCCGATTACTGGGACTTCGTCTATTTCTCGTTCGTGATCGGCATGACGGCGCAGGTCTCCGACGTCGGCATCACCGACAAGATCATCCGCCGCACCGCGACCGTGCACGGCATCATCTCGTTCGTGTTCAACACCGCGCTGCTGGCCCTGATGGTGAACATCGCCGCAAGCGCGATCTAGCTGCGCCGCCTGATGAGATGCCGTCCGCAAGGCGGTCGGCAAGGACTACAAGCAGCACGCCGATGACGTCGCGCGAATTTATTCCCCGCCTTGCGTCACGTGCCCCTGATATTGCGGCAGATCGTCCGATATCGCGTACCACGGCGCCTTGGAGCCGACGAAGATGTGGGCGGTCGGGCGGATCGCCGGCGCATCGCGCAGCGTGCCCATCGCGACGTGGACATAGGCGCCGCCGCGGACCAGCGAATAGAGCAGCGAGCCGCAGCGGCCGCAATGCGCGTCGTGGGTGAGCTCATCGCCATAGATCAGGAGCCCATCAGCGCCGCGGACCACGGTGAATTTGTCGCGCGCGATTCCCGCGAACGGCTTGAACGCCGATCCCGTGGTGCGCCGGCAGTTCGAGCAGTGACAATTGAGCGCATAGGCAAACGCGTCGGCCACCTCGTAGCGCACGTCGCGGCAGAAGCATTCGCCGGTCAGGATATGTTCGTTCGAATTTGCAGATGCGGTCACAACTCATCCCTCACGCAGAATTTTGTCGCCGGCCATGGCGCAATCCGGCGGTTCATGGCTAAATCCTAGAGCCCTTTCCGTTCCAATTGAATCGGAACGGGGGCTCCAGATTCGAGCTTTGACGCGTTTTCTTCACACGAACGGGCACCCGCTTCGCACGAAAACGCTCCAGCCGATCCAATCCTGCCGGGAGGACCAACCAATGAGCCAAGATCGATCCAGCGTCGAAAGCGTCGTGCAAACCTATTTCGACGGTCTCTACGAGAGCAATGCCGACAAGCTCGCCGAGGCTTTTCATCCGAGCGCCGATTTGCGCTGGGTGGAGAAGGGCGAGCTGAAGGTCCTGACCGTGCCGGACTGGCTTGCCCTGGTGCGCAAGCGCAGCTCGGCGAAGGCCGAAGGCAAGCCGCGCGAGGATTTTATCGTCACCATCGACCGCTCCGACGACAACACAGCCTTCATCAAGGTGCGCTGCCAGCTGCCGCCGCGCTATTTCACCGACTACCTCGTGGCGATGAAGCTCGCCGACGGCTGGCAGATCGTCTCGAAGTCGTACCGCTACGACCTCAGGGATTGATCGACTGCACGCGGCGCGCTCCGCGACGGCTTTGTGACACGCCCCAGCGGTCCGGCTCCGGCCGGACCGCATTGACTGGCGATGGTTTCCGGGCGAATTGAGCCCGTTATGGAAGCCAAATTTCAGATTTTTCTCACTTTGCTCGGCGTGCTGGCGGGAACCGCCCTGGTGGCGCGGCGGACCGATATCGCGCCCGCGATCCTGCTGCTGCTGGTCGGCATCGTGCTCGCCTTCGTGCCGGGCATGCCGTCGCTGGAACTGCCGCCTGAGCTCGTGCTGCTGGTGGTGCTGCCGCCGCTGATCTATTCGGCGAGCGTCGCGATGAGCTGGCGCGAGTTCAAGGCCAACCTGCGGCCGATCATCCTGCTGTCTGTCGGCTGCGTGATCTTCACCGCCTTCATGGTCGCAACCGCGACCCATTATCTGATCGGCCTGCCCTGGAGCATCGGCTTCCTGCTCGGCGCCATCGTCGCGCCGCCGGACGTGGTCGCGCCGCTGGCGATCGCCCGCAAGCTCGGCATGCCCCGCCGCATCCTGGTGGTGCTCGAGGGCGAAGGGCTCGCCAATGACGCGACCGCGCTGATCCTCTACCGCTTCGCGCTCGCCGCGATCACCACCGGACTGTTCTCGCTGCCGAAGGCGACCGGCACCTTCCTCGTCATCGTCGCCGGCGAGATCGCGTTCGGCACCGCGGTCGGCTGGCTCAGCCTGCGCGCCCGCCGTCGCGCCAGGGATCCGCAGGTCGAGATCACGCTGTCGCTGATCACGCCCTATCTCGCCTACTGGATCCCGGAGCATTTCGGCGGCAGCGGCGTGATCGCGACCGTCGCCTGCGGCCTCTACATGAGCTGGAACGGGCCGCTGTTGATCTCGGCCGCGACGCGCCTGCAGGGCATCTTCTTCTGGGACTTGATCATCTATCTGATCGAGGGCCTGCTGTTCCTCTTGACCGGCTTCCAGATGCGCTCGCTGTACGAGAAGTCGAAGTCGTTCCCGCTGCACGACATCCTCACCGCGACCGTGCTGGTCGCCGTCATCGTGATCGTCGCGCGCTTCGTCTGGGTGTTTCCCGGCACCTATCTGCCGCGCTGGATCAGCCGGCGCGTGAGCGAGCGCGATCCGCTGCCATCGTGGCGGGCGGTGTTCGTGGTGGCCTTCACCGGCGTGCGCGGCGCCGTCTCGCTCGCCGCGGCGCTGGCGCTGCCTCTGACATTGCCGAACGGGGACGCCTTCCCGTATCGCGACCTGATCCTGTTCGTCGCCTTCGGCGTGATCTTCGTGACGCTGGTCGGGCTCGGCCTCACTTTGCCGCCGGTGGTGCGCTGGCTCGGCCTCGCCAGGGACGGGCGCAGCGAGCACATCGCCGAGCACGAGCAGGAGATCGCGGCGCGGCGCGAGGCGCTGAACGCCGCGCTGAAGTCGCTCGATGCCATCACCGACGACCGCGAGCTTTCCGACGAGGTGATCAAGCTCTTGCGCTCGCGGCACGAGATCCGCATCAACCAGCTGCCCGACTCGCTCAATCCCGACACCCACGACGTCTCCGCCACCGGCACCGAGCTGACGCGGGAGCTGATCGCCTCCGAGCGCAAGTTCATCCATATGCTGCTGCGCGACGGCAAGATCACCGACGAGACCAGGCGGCGGATCGAGCGCGACCTCGACCTCGAGGAAGCGAGCCTCGCCAACCGCGAGTATCGCAGGATTCCGCTGTAGTCCCGATGTCGTCCCGGGCAAGCGACTTGTCCGCCGTAGCTCAACGAGCGAAGGCGGAAGCGCGATCCGGGACCCATCACCACCGATCGATATTGTTGGACTAGGCTATAGCCACAGCCCATTCCAACAATTTCCAACTGTGGTTATGGGTCCCTGCTTTCGCAGGGACGACACTGAATGTGAGGCGCCGCTGTCTCCCCACGTCGTCCCGGGCTTGACCCGGGACCCATAACCACCGTTGCCGGTTTGGCGAAGGTTGGGGCGACAGCGTGCTCCTACAATTCGGGTCGGTGGTTAGGGGTCCCTGCTTTCGCAGGGACGACACTGAATGTGAGGCGCCGCTTTCTCCACACGTCGTCCCGGGCTTGACCCGGGACCCATAACCACCGTTGCCGGTTTGGCGAAGGTTGGAGCGACAGCGTGCTCCTACAGTTCGCGTCGGTGGTTATAGGTCCCTGCTTTCGCACGGACGACAGATCATTCTGCCGCGGCGTTCTGGCCGGGACCGCCGACGAAGCCGGCGGGATCGCCGAACCGCTCGATCATGACGGCGGTGAGATCCTTGGTCTTGCTGGTGACGCAGGCGCCGGAGCGCACGGTGTAGCGATCCTGATGCCGAGCATGCGGCGGCGCCTCGCCCTTCTGCAGCGCGCGAGCCGCCTCCATCACCAGCTTGCGGAAATGCATGATGCCGAGATCGGTCGGGCCGAGATGCTCGCGGGTGCGGTCCGCGATCGGGCCCTGGCTGTCCTGCACCGCGGCGTCCTGCTCGGAGACGCCCTTGATGCCGGTGTAGCTCTTGGTCCGCTGCAGCTTGCGGTCGATCAGATAGTCGTTTGCCTTGTTGCGCAGCGGCACATAGTTCTCGTCGACCACTGCCATCACGCCGTTGCCGTTGGCGTAGCCTTCGCGCTCGGCATCGGTCAGCGGCCGGTGCGGATTCCACGCATAGGTGTAGATCCAGCAATTGGTGTCGCTGACCGGCACGAAGGTCTGGCCGAACATGTTCTCGCCCGGCATCGAGCTCGGCGCGTAGCTGTGGAACGGCATCAGGAACTGGGCGATGCGCCAATAGATGTTGTCGCTGCCGGTGAGCCGTCCGCCCGCCACCGTGAGACCCGCCTCATGCGGATTGATCTTGATCACCGGGCGCGGATCCTCGGCGATCCAGCGCATGTGATCGGTCGCGACCCGCGTCAGCGGGTTCACGAAATGCTTCTTGATGTCGAGGATCTCGTTCTCCTCCTTCTCGAAGGAGAGATGCGCGAAGGTGAAATGCGCGGTGTCGATCGAGCCTTCCACCGCCTGCACCCAGTTGCAGTCCTGCCACTTCTTGGTGACGAAGCGGTGCGAGGCCGGCAGCAGCGCCATCTCCAGCGCCGGCAGTTCGGGCATCTGATCGGCCGGGCCCATATAGGCCCAGATCATGTCGCCCCATTCACGCACCGGATAGGACTTGATCCGGATCAGGTCCTTTGCGTTGAGGTCGGGATACGACGTCGGCATGTCGACGCAGCGGCCGTCGGTATCGAACTTCCAGCCGTGATAGACGCAGCGGATGCCGCATTCCTCGTTGCGGCCGAGCCAGAGATTGGCGCCGCGATGCGGGCAGTATTGATCGATGACGCCGACCACGCCTCTGGTGTCGCGGAAGGCGAGCAGCTCCTCTCCCATCACCACGATCTTCTTCGGATCGCTGTCCGGCTCCGGCAGCTCCTCCGACAGCAGCACCGGAATCCAGAACCGCCGCAGCAATTCGCCCATGCCGGTCCCCTCACCGGATTCGGTGAGGAATTTGTTGTCTTCGGCGCGAAGCATGGGCGGTCTCCCGATGGCTTTTTTTCAGTTCGTAGTTCGTAGGATGGGTGGAGCGAAGCGATACCCATCAACTTTTTGAGCCGCACGATGAGACGATGGGTTTCGCGGAGTTTATCATCGGGCCGCGCGTTGCGCGGACCCGTTGGCTCTACCCATCCTACGCACCACGCAATCCTCACACCGGCCGCTCTCCCTTCACAGTGACGCGGGTGCCGGAGCGGGTGTGCGGCCAGTAATCCCACATCGCGCGGTGCTGGGCGCAGCGGTTGTCCCAGAACGCGATCGCGTTCTCGGTCCAGCGGAAGCGGCACTGGAACAGCGGGTTCTCGGCGTGCTGGTAGAGATAGGCCAGCATGGCGTCGCTTTCGTCGCGCGGGATGCCGACGATGAAGCGGGTGAAGCCGCGATTGACGTAGAGCGATTTCTTGCCGGTCACCGGATGGGTGCGGACCACCGGATGCTCGGCGCGGGGATATTCCCGTTTGTCGGCGACGCCGTAGTTGGCATAGAGCCCACGATAGGTCTGTTCGCCGTCATGCAGCGCGGTCAGCCCGTCGAGATAGGCCTTCATGCGGTCCGACAGCGCCTCATAGGCGGCGTACATGTTGGCGAACAGGGTGTCGCCGCCGCGCGGCGGGCACTGCTTGATGTAGAGGATCGAGCCCATTGGCGGCTCGAGGTCGCAGGACACGTCGGTGTGCCATCCCTCGCCATTGGCGCGTGGGCTATCCTTGTCGGCATAGATCTTCATCAGCGCCGGATCGCCCTCATTGGGCGCGGCGGGGTGCACATGCAGCTCGCCGAACTTGCGGCCGAAGGCGAGATGCTGGTCGGGGCTGATGTGCTGGTCGCGGAAGAAGATGACGAGGTTTTCGGCGAGCGCGCGATGGATCTCGTCCATCTGGCGGTTGGAGCGCGCATCGTCGCCCACGAGCTTGCCGATATCGACGCCGGAGATCTCCGCGCCGATGATCGGCGTCAGCTTCTCGACGCCGATGGTCTCATAGGGCTCGGATTGGTCGGCGAGGTGGCGGTAGCGCGGGCCTTGCTTGCCGGACAGCGAGCTCATGGGCGTTCTCCCGATGGTTCTTGTTTTGACCATGGTAGCCCGGATGCAGCGAAGCGCAATCCGCGCCGCAAGCATATCCGTCGTCCCGGACAAGCGTAGCGAAGCGGAGCGCAGATCCGGGACCCATAACCACAGGGTGGCGTTTTGCGAAGACTGGTAACCCGCATCTCGCGCCAAAACCACTGCCTGTGGTTATGGGTCCCTGCTTTCGCAGGGACGACATTTGAGTGTGGGTCACGCGTGAGTGTGGGTCACCCGCGGAGTGAAACTACTCCGCGGCGCCGGCCTGCTCCGGCAGCTTGGCGCCGTTGCCGTAACGCTGGTCGATATAGTCGATCACCAGTGCCTTGAAGTCGGCGGCGATGCCGGGGCCGCGCAGGGTGCGGAACTTCTTGCCGTCGACGAAGACAGGCGCGGCCGGCGCTTCGCCGGTGCCGGGCAGCGAGATACCGATATTGGCGTGCTTGGATTCGCCGGGGCCGTTGACGATGCAGCCCATCACCGCGACGTTGAGCTGCTCGACGCCCGGATATTTGGTCTTCCAGGCCGGCATCTCGTCGCGGATGAAATCCTGGATCGAGCGCGCCAGCTCCTGGAACGTGGTCGAGGTGGTGCGGCCGCAGCCCGGGCAGGCCGCAACCAGCGGCACGAAGGTGCGGAAGCCCATCGTCTGCAGCAATTCCTGCGCGACCTGCACTTCCAGCGTGCGGTCGCCGCCGGGCTCCGGCGTCAGCGAGATGCGGATGGTGTCGCCGATGCCCTGCTGCAGCAGGATGCCCAGCGCGGCCGCGGAGGCCACGATGCCCTTCGAGCCCATGCCGGCCTCGGTGAGGCCGAGATGGATCGCATAATCCGAGCGGCGCACGACTTCCTGATAGACCGCGATCAGATCCTGCACGGCCGAAACTTTCGCCGACAGGATGATCCGGTTCTTGGGCATGCCGAGCTCTTGCGCGCGGGCCGCCGACAGCAGCGCCGACTGCACCATCGCCTCGCGGGTCACCGCGCGGGCATCGCGCGGATTCGCAGACGCCGTGTTCTCGTCCATCAGCTTGGTGAGCAGCTCCTGGTCGAGCGAGCCCCAATTGGCGCCGATGCGCACCGGCTTGTTGTTCTTGTTGGCAATCTCGATGATGTCGGCGAACTGCGTGTCGCGCTTGTTCTTGAAGCCGACATTGCCGGGATTGATGCGGTACTTGTCGAGCGCCTCGGCGCAGGCCGGATATTCGGCGAGCAGCTTGTGGCCGATATAGTGGAAGTCGCCGATCAGGGGCGTGGTGATGCCGCGCTTGCGCAGGCCGTCACGGATGTGCGGCACGGCGGCAGCGGCTTCCTCGCGGTCGACGGTGATGCGCACCATCTCGGAGCCGGCGCGGGAGAGCGCGGCGACCTGGGCGATGGTGCCGTCGACATCGGCGGTGTCGGTGTTGGTCATCGACTGCACGACGATCGGCGCACCGCCGCCGACGGCGACGTTGCCGACCATGACCTGCGTGGTTTGGTGCCGCGGCGCGGGACCGGCGACGTCGTCTTGCGGCAAAATCTCGGGCTTGTTCATGGCGTCTCGAATATCAGGTTTTGGTGACATTCACCAAGGGGGCGATGGGCCTCGCGCGCGGCGGGCCAAACGATCATGTTTCGGAGTGAATTCAACAGCTTATGGCGCCGATTGAGGTCAAACGCAAGCCATGCAGCGGCGTCCTGCATGCCCAGCTATATTGGACCGGATTGGGGTGAATCAAAGGGCAAAGTGACAGCTTTTCATGTGACCTCGCGCATCTTAGCATCCTGTTAAGGGCACAGCGGGAGGACGTGAAATGGCCGGCCACAGCGAGCTGATCACCACGGCGGAACTTGCCGAGATCCTGACCCGGCCGGACCTTCGCCTGTTCGACTGCACGACCTATCTGGAGCCGGCCCCCGCCGGCAGCAACGTTCCCTATATTGTCGTCTCGGGCCGCCAGACGTTCGAGGCCGGCCACATCCCGGGCGCGAATTTCCTGGATTTGCAGGCCGAATTCTCCGAGGCCCGTACCGAGCTGCGCTTCATGATGCCGCCGACAGCGCAGCTCGAAGCCGCGTTCGGCCGCCACGGCATCTCGGCGGGCAGCCGCGTCGTGCTCTATTCGATCGGCACCGCAATGTGGGCGACGCGGTTCTGGTGGATGCTGCGCTCGCTCGGCTTCGAGGGTGCCGCGGTGCTCGACGGCGGCATCGACAAATGGACCGCCGAAGGACGCGACATCGAGACCGGACTTGCCGGCGGCTATCCGCCGGCGACGTTTCCGGCACGGCCGAAGGACGGCATGTTCGTCGGCAAGCATGACGTGCTCGCCGCGACCACGGAAAGCGACACCGTCATCGTCAACGCGCTCGGCCCGCAATTCTACAAGGGACTGGAGCCGAGTCGTTACGGCCGGCCCGGCCGCATCCCCGGCAGCGTCAGCGTGCCGGCGGCGACCTTGATCGATCCCAAGGCCAAGACGTTCGTGCCGCTTGAGGAGGCCGAAGCAACCTTCGCCGCGCAAGGCATCACCAGGGACAAGCGCGTCGTCGCCTATTGCGGCGGCGGCATCTCCGCGACCATCGACCTGTTCCAGCTGCATCGGCTCGGCTACGACAATCTCACGCTCTATGACGGCTCGATGGGCGAATGGGCGAAGGATGCAGAGTTGCCGATCGAGAGGGGTTAGTGGACGGGGCGCACAGCTCTCTCCTCACGTCGTCCCGGCGAAGGCCGGGACCCATAACCACCGAATTTGCTTGTGAACGGGAAAGCGGCCCCCAGCGTCGCGCGATAACCGACAGTTGGGGTAATGGGTCCTGGCCTTCGCCAGGACGACGCTGAATGTTTGGCGCGCTTACGAGAGGACACCTGCCACTAAGGCGTCAGCTTTTGTCGCAGCGGCCCGGTGGCGCGGGCGATCAAGCCGGCTTCTTGACGATCTCGAAGCCCCTTGCCGCCAATTCTTTCAGGATGCTCCGTGCGAGGTGGGAGCACTCATCCGGCTTGATCCAGCACGCGCTCCGCCAGTCCGGATCATCCTCCTTGGAGTATGCGGTGAACGCGGAGCGAATACCGGCTTCAATTGCATCGGTGGCATCGATTGGCATCAGCGCGCCTCCACGGCCTTCCTCCCATGGGAGGGTTCACGGAGTATCGGTGGCAGTGTTGATGTAGATCAACACCGCATCAAGCGGCCTCATTCGCCGCCGACGATGTGCCGCGCTCTCACGCAGGCACGTTCGGGTCCGGCGTCACCTTCGGGTCGGGCTTGTTGACGAGATAGAGCCCGGCGATCACCAGCAGCGCGGCGACGCCGAACACCGCCGTCAGGGTGTCGTGCATGATGAAATAGGCCGCGACGACGCCGAACAGCGGCGTGACGAAGGTGAAGGCCGACAGCTTGCTCGCCGAATAGGTCTTCACCATCGCAAACCAGATGACAAACGTGCAGCCCACCACCCAGACCGCCTGATAGGCGAGCAGCGAGATCGACAGCGCGCTCGGCACATGCTCGATGCGCTCGCCCGCGATCCAGGCGGCGAGGCCGAGGATCGGAATCGAGATCGCGACCTGGTAGCCGAGCGCCTTTTCCGGCGCGGCCTTGCGCAAGCCCGTGCCCTTGGCGACCAGCGTGGTTGCCGCCCACAGTGCGCCGCCACCGACCACCATGAGGTCGCCGAGCAGCACCTTGGCGTCGACGTTGGGCTGCGGCACGCCGATCGCGAGCGCGACGCCGGCAAAGCTCAGCGCAAGCCCGCTCCACTGCACGGTCGAGAGACGCTCGCCGAGGAACTGGTGCGAGCCGAGCGCGACGAAGAACGGCGCGGTGTAGAGGAACACCGAGGCACGCGACGCCGAGGTGAAGACGAGGCCGGTGAAGATCAGCACGAACTCACAGCCGAACATCAGCCCGGCGATGATGCCGGGCACCAGGGTGCCGTCGCGCTCGAAGAATTTGACGCCACGCAGGTGGCCGACGATCAGCATCACCGGCAGCGCGCCGGCGGAGCGGATCATCGCCTGCAACATCGGCGGCACGTCGGGCAGCGCGAGTTTCACCGCAAGCTGGTTGAAACCCCAGCTCACGCACAGCATCAGCATCACGGCGATGGCGCCGGGCGGCAGCCCGTGTCCGACGCTGACGGGCCTCGTGACGCTGGCGGAGATCGCTTGGGTCGACATGTTTCCTCGCGGGCCGGCCTATCGGCCTGTTGTTGTTGCTTAGTAGGGGCCTCAGGTGCTCGTTGCTTTCTTACCTCTCCCGCTTGCGGGGGAGGTCGACGCGCTCGCCAGAGCGCGGCGGGTGGGGGCTCTCTCCACGATGCGACTCGTGGAGAGAGCCCCCACCCCAACCCTCCCCCGCAAGCAGGAGAGGGGGCGCAGCATCTTCGCGGCAACCGTTCGACTCAATCGCATCCGCATCACGTCTTCTGGCAATGCGCGCAGGTGCCGGCGATCTCGACGACGGAGAGTTTCGGGATGAACCCCGAGGCCCGCGCCGCCGCGGTCAGGCTTTGCGCGACGGGGGCAGCCGGGATCTCGCCGACCGAGCCGCAATGGTCGCAGATCAGGAACGCCACCATCGAGGTCTCGTCATGGTCATGCGCGCAGGCGAGGAAGGCGTTGCGGCTCTCGATGCGGTGGACGAGGCCGTTCTCCATCAGGAAGTCGAGCGCGCGGTAGACGGTAATCGGTGCCGGCCGCGGCATCGTCTTGGCCAGTTCGTCGATCACCTCATAGGCGCCGAGCGGGCGATGGCTCGACAGCAGCGCCTGCAGCACCTGACGGCGGATCGGGGTGAATTTCTGGCCGCGGCGCGCACAAACCTGCTCGGCATGCGCCATCGCGTCCGCGGCGCAGCGGCCGTGATCGTGGTCGGGGGCAGGAAATGTCGGCTTGGCCAGGCTCATTGCCTCGATATGTAGCATTTGCGCGCCCGTTCCCAAAGCCCGGCCCCGCAACCCCGGTCGGCCGCCGCGTTGCAGCCATGCCCACAATGCGGGGCAGCCTCGCGTTAACCCGGCATGCAGAAATCATAAGCAAGCTTATTATATCCCAAGCTTATGGAGGCAGGATCGATGCGCGGTTCGGTGGACACCGATTTCTTGTTTACGCTGGGCGAAGTGTTTCGGCTGATCCGGGTCTACGCCGACAAGGAGGCCGCACGCTACGGCATCACCCGCGCGCAATGGGCCGTGCTGTCCAAGGTGGAACGCCAGGAAGGGCTGAAACAGACCGAGCTCGCCGAGTTGCTCGAAGTGCAGCCGATCACACTGACGCGGCTGATCGACAAGCTCTGCGACAATGGCTGGATCGAACGCCGCAGCGACGAGAACGATCGCCGCGTCAACCGCCTCTATCTGAAGAAGGCCGCCCGCCCGCTGCTCGGCAAGCTCGCCGGCCTCCGCTCCGAACTCACCGCGACCGCGCTCGAGGGCATCAGCCCCGCTGACGCGTATCGCCTGCTCACACAATTGGAATCGATCAAGGAAAACGTTCGCAATGCCGTCCAAACCCCAGCCGGCGAGCCCTCCCGAAAGGAACAGCGCTATGGCTGAACCCGTCCTCAAGCTGGCGCCCGAGCAGAAGAGCAATCCGGGCGAGCCTGCGCCGTCGGGCAAGGCCAGCCGCGCGCCGCGCCGTCGCCTGATGGCGGGCCTGCGGCGCTATCGCCGGGTGCTGCTGCTGGTCGTGCTGCCGACGCTCGCTGCGATCGGCGGCATCGTGTTCTATCTCAATGGCGGCCGCTATGTCGGCACCGACGACGCCTATGTCGGGGCGCAGAAGGTGCTGATCACGCCGGAAATCTCCGGCAAGATCGACAAGATCGTCGTGAAGGAAGGCCAGCACGTCAAGAAGGGCGACGAGCTGTTCGAAATCGACCCGGTGCCGTTCCGCCTCGCGGTGGCGCAGGCCAAGGCCGCGCTCGACCAGACCAGGACCACCTATGACAACCTGGTCGACAACATCAAGATCAACGGCAGGATGCTGGAGTTCGCCCAGCAGAGCATCGAATTGAAGAAGCGCGACGTCGAGCGCAAGTCGACGCTGGCCAAGCAGAATTTCGGCTCGCAGCTCGACCTCGACAACGCGGCGAATGCGCAAGTGACGGCCGAGAGTCTCGCGCAATACATCAGGCAGCAGATCTCCAAGGACAAGACGCAGCTGCTCGGCGATATCGACCTGCCGATCGAGCAGTTCCCGCCCTACGCCCAGGCCAAGGCCAAGCTCGACGACGCCCAGCGCAACCTCGACCACACCGTGCTGCGCGCGCCGATGGACGGCGTCGCGACCCAGGTCGACCAGATCCAGCTCGGCCGCTTCGTCGCCGCCGGCTCGCCGGTGTTCTCGATCATCGACGTCGACCATCCCTGGGTTGACGCCAATCCGAAGGAGAGCGACTTCACCTATGTTGCGGTCGGCCAGCCGGTTGAGCTCGACGTCGACGCGTTCCCGAACCATCAGTTCAGGGGCAAGGTCGGCTCGCTGTCGCCCGGCACCGGCGCGCAATTCGCGATCCTGCCGCCGCAGAACGCGACCGGCAATTTCGTCAAGGTGGTGCAGCGCGTGCCGGTGCGGATCTATTTCGACGAGAACGATCCGTTCGTGAAGAAGCTGAAGGCCGGCATGAGCGTCTACGCGACGATCGACACCAACCACCGCCGCACGCTGGCCGGCCTGCTCGGGCTGGCGCCGGCCTCGGCGCACCCGGACCGCGAATAGAGATAAGAAGCGGTCGATCATCGACCGCAGAGACAGTGCGCCCCCTCTCCCGCTTGCGGGGGCTTTGCGCAAAGGCGAATCTGCGATTCTCTAAGACCGATCTGAAGGGGGAGGCGGGGATGGCGTATCGGCAGGT
>NZ_JASAUT010000061.1:0-45504 GCF_029952935.1 Bradyrhizobium sp. Mp19
AGCGCCAAGGACCCAACGGCTTCCCGCCCACCCTCATCCTGACAGACTTCCAAGACACAGGGACCCATAACCACCGCGGCAAATGGTTGCGCAATGCTGGAACGACGAGTCCCGCCGACAACATCGGCCGCGGCGTATCGGTCCCTGCTTTCGCAGGGACGACGATTGGGATGTAGGTCACGCCCCATATTCGATGTCGTCCTGGCGAAAGCCAGGACCCATTACCCCAAATGTCAGGTCTTGCGCGACGCTGGGGCCACGATCCCGGTCACAACCACTTGCGGTGGTTATGGGTCCTGGCTTTCGCCAGGACGACCATGTGGAAGCAGTGAGCTCATCACGACCGCAGTCACCAACATCATCGGCGCTTGGCTGGACGCGGCGTGTCGAACTCCCGGCCACGGATTCGCACCAGATCGTCGGCGGAATTCGCCAGCAGCACGACCGTAGCTTGGCGCGCGCCGTCTGCATCTCCGGCGGAGATCGCGTCCAGCACTGCGCGGTGCTCGCGCAACGCCCGCGGACGGTGCGAGCCCGGTGCTGCGATCGTAAAACTCTGGCGCAGCATGATCTCGAACATCTGGGCGATCGGCCAGAAGAACTCGTTGCGGGTGGCGAAATAGATCGCCTGGTGGAACGCAATGTCGGCGGCGACGAACTCCTCATTGGTCTTTGCCGCGTCCATGCCGTCGCATCCGGCGCGGATGCGGGCGACGTCGACCTCCTCGGCATGGGTCGCCGCGAGCGCTGCCGCGGCCGGCTCGACCGCGGTGCGCAGCTGGAACAGCTTGGCCAGGTAACGGTCGATCTCCGCGCTCTCGAGGTGCCAGCGCAGCACGTCGGGATCGAGCTGATTCCACTGCTCGGGCGGCCGGACCCGCGTGCCGCTCTTGGGCCGCGACTCGATCAGGCCCTTGCCGGTCAAGGTGCGGATCGCCTCGCGCACCACGGTGCGGCTGACGTCCATCATCTCGCAGATCCGGATTTCCGGCGGCAGCGTTTCGCCGACGCCGATCTCGCCGCGCACGATGCTGCTGCCGACGCGGTCGGTGACCTGACTGTGCACGCTCCGACGCAACGCGTTGGATGTCTGGAACATCGAGGGCCTCGCTTCGGTTGCAGCCTGCGCCGCCGCCGAGCCGCGCCCTTGCACAACCGTATCCATTTTGTCATACATTATGACAAATCGGCTGCCAAGCTCACGCCGTCAGGCGGGCGGCCAACACAATAAAGATCCGTTCCCGGGGAGGAGCACCATCATGACGTCGAACCGCGTGAGCCGCCGCATTGTGCTGCAGTCGTCGGTCGCCGCGACCGCCTGGCTTGCCGCCGCGCCTGCAATCATCGGCCGCGCCGAGGCCGCGACCATGAAGATGCGATGCTCGTCGTCGCTTCCGAACGATCCCAAATATGCCAATGGCCGCGTCTACTACGACAATCTGGTCAAGAGCCTGAAGGCGAACGGGCTCGGCGAGCAGATCGAGGTCACCTTCTTCCCCGACAACCAACTCGGCCAGGAGATCGACGTCATCAACTCGGTAAAGCTTGGGGTGATCGACCTGATGGTGTCGGGCTCGTCGATCTCGGCGAATCTCGTGCCGCTGGTCGGCACCTTCGACCTCGGTTACCTCTTCACCAGCTTCCAGCAGCAGACCAAGGCGTTCGACGCCGGCGCGGCGAAGCCGATCGAGGCTGCGCTGCTCAAGGGCGCCAGCATTCACATCATCGGCTGGGCCTATAATTTCGGCGCGCGCAGCGTGCTGGCGAAGAAGCCGGTGAAGACGCCGGAGGATCTCGCCGGCCTGAAAATCCGCACGTTGCCCAATCCGATCATCACCGAGTGCCTGCGGCTGATGGGGGCCGCCGCAACGCCGCTGGCGTTCGGCGAGATCTACACGGCGCTGCAGGCCGGCGTGCTCGACGGCCTCGAACACGATCCGCCGACCATCCTGGCGAGCAAGTTCTACGAGACGGCGAAGCACTATGCGCTGACCCAGCACATCTTCTCGCCGCTCGCGGTGTATTTCAGCGACACCAGCTTCAACCGCATGGCTCCCAAGCTGCGCGAAGGCTTTCTCGACGCGGCGAACAAGGCCGCGACCGACACCCGCGCGCACGGTCTTGCGGTGGAGAAGGAGGCGCTGGCGGCGCTGGTGGAGAAGGGCGTCACCGTCGTCGAATGCGACAAGGAGGCGTTCCGCAAGCGCGTGCTGCCGCAGACCGATAATTTCATCAAGGCGCGGCCCGAGTCCAAGGCCGTCGTCGACCTGATCCGCGCCACGCAGGCCTGAGGTCGGCGCATGTCAGTGGCCGCAGTCGAGGCGAGAAGCAGCGCTGATCGGATCACGGCGCCGCTGCTCGCCGTCAGCGACGCGATCGCCGCGCTCCTGCTTGCCGCCGATCTCGTGGTGGTCTGCGTCTCGGTGCTGGCCCGCTTCCTGTTCAATGCGCCGGTCGAATGGTCCGACGACGTCGCCCGCGGCCTGATGGTCGGGTCGAGCTTCTTCGGCGCCGCAAGCGCGCTCGCGCGCAGCGAGAATCTCGGCGTCGCCTTCTTCGTCAACATGCTGCCGCACGCCCTGCGGCGGATGGTCGACGCGGTCGGTGCGCTGCTCGTCACCATCATCGCCGGCTATGTTGCGTTCAATGCCGTCAAGATGGGCTGGCTGACCACCGGCCAGACCTCCGGCTCCGGCCTGCCGCTGGAATGGACGTTCTATCCGATGGGGATCGGCGCGGCGTTCATGACGATCTTCGCGTTCGAGACGTTCTGTGGCCGGCCTCTGCGCGACATGGCGGCAGCCATCGTCGCGACCGCCGTCATCGTCGGCCTGTATCTCGCCTGGGATGCGCTGGCGCCATCGTCCGTGCTGTCGTCGCAGGCGTTGATGCTGATCGGCTTCTTCCTCACCTTGTTCGGCGGACTGCCGATCGGCTTTGCGCTGGCGCTGGCGGCGCTGATCTTCATCTGGGTCGAGGGCACGCTGCCCGGCGTGATCCTCGCCCAGCAGATGGCGCGCGGCATCGACAATTTCGTGCTGCTCGCGATCCCGTTCTTCATCCTGGTCGGCTACCTGATGGAAGCCAACGGCATGTCGGTCCGGTTGATCGAGCTGCTGCAGCGCGCGGTCGGACGGATGCGCGGCGGGCTCAACGTCGTCATGGTGATGTCGATGGTGCTGTTCTCCGGCATCTCGGGCTCCAAGATGGCCGACGTTGCCGCGGTCGGCTCGGTGCTGATCCCGGCGGCGCGCCGCTCGCGGCAGAATCCGGGCGGAGCCGTCGCGCTGCTCGCGGCCTCCGCTGTCATGGCGGAGACCATTCCGCCCTGCATCAATCTCATCATCCTCGGCTTCGTCGCCAACCTCTCGATCGGCGGACTGTTCGTCGCCGGCATGCTGCCGGCCGCGCTGATGGCGCTGGCGCTGATTGCGGTATCGATCATCTTCGGCAAGCGTCCCGCCGCGAACGTGGAAGCCGAGCCGCGCGCCGCGGTATCGGGACTCTGGACCGGTGCGATCGCCTCGTTCGGGCTAATCTTCATGATCTTCTTCGGCTTCAAGAGCGGCTTTGCCACCGCGACTGAAATCTCCGCCTTCGCCGCGGTCTATGCCATCGCCGTCGGCAGCCTGCTGTTCCGCGAGCTCGGCGCGAAGAGCCTCGCGCACTGCTTCGTGCAGTCGGCTGTTCGTTCGGGGCTGGTGCTGTTTATCGTCGCCGCGGCGCAGTCGCTGGCCTTCATCCTGACGCTGCAGCAGGTGCCGCATGCCGTCGGCGACCTCATGCTGGCGATCTCGGGCAGCCACGGGGTCTGGCTGTTCATGCTGCTGTCGATCCTGGTGCTGGTGGTGATGGGCTCGGTGCTCGAAGGCGCCGCGGCGCTGATCATTTTCGGCCCGCTGCTGCTGCCGGTTGCCGTCAAGCTCGGCATCGATCCGCTGCATTTCGGCGTCGTGCTTGTGATCGCGATGGGGCTTGGGCTCTTTGCCCCACCACTTGGCCTTGGGCTCTACGGCGCCTGCCTGATCGGCAACGTGCCGATCGAGCAGACCATCAAGCCGATCGCGGGCTATCTCGGCCTGCTGTTGCTGTGCCTGCTGGTGATCGCCTTCGTACCGGCGATCAGCACGGCCTTGCCGCATGCGCTCGGCTATTAGGGGGATGCGATCGTGAAGGTGCTGCTCGCCCATACCCCGCAGATGCGCCGCGATTATTACGGCGAGCGCAGCCTGAACGGCCTGCGCGCGGTCGCCGACGTCAAGTTGCACGAGGGGGAGGAGGCGCTCGACGCGGCCGCGCTGGTCAGGGCCGCGGCTGATGTCGACATCATCGTCGCCGACCGCATGACCCAGGGGCCGGGAGCAATCTTTCGGCAGCTGCCGAAGCTGCGCGCTTTTGTGCGGTGCGCGGTCGATATCCGCAATATCGACGTGGCCGCGGCCTCCTCCGCCGGCGTGCTGGTGACACAGGCGAGTGCCGGCTTCGTCCAGTCGGTCGCCGAGCTCGCGCTCGGCTTCATGATCGATTTGTCGCGCGGCGTCTCACGGGCAACCGCAGACTATCATGCGGGTAGGGTGCCCGAGGTCGTGATGGGCTACCAGCTTACGGGAAGCACGATCGGCATCATCGGCTATGGCAGCATCGGGCGCTATCTTGCCGGGATCGCAAAGGTGCTCGGCATGAATGTGCTGGTCGCCGATCCCTACGTAACGATCGATGATGCGGCGATCCGGCATCTGCCGCTCGACGATCTGCTGGCACGCGCCGACTACGTTGTCTGTCTCGCGATCGCCAACGCGCAGACCGAGAACCTGATCGGGCAGGCCGCACTGGCGCGGATGCCGAAGCACGCATTCTTCATCAACCTTTCGCGCGGAAACCTCGTCGACGAGGCGGCGCTGTCGGCCGCGCTGCGCGATGGCCGCATCGCGGGTGCCGCGATGGATGTCGGCCGCGCGCCGGACCAGATGCCGACGCCCGAGCTTGCGAAGATGCACAATGTGATCGCAACGCCGCATGTCGGCGGCCTGACGCCGCAGGCGATCGAGCATCAGTCATCGGAGACGGTACGCCAGGTCGCGAAGATCATTGCCGGCGAGATACCCGTCGGCGCGGTCAATGCCGAGCACTGGACGCGGCGGCCTCGGCCATGAAAGTTTGGCGAAGCCCAATGCCGTCCGCGGGGCTGGACAAGAGCTTCGCATCCGGCCCAGACTTGGCCCGCATAACCGCGGCCCCTGAGCGCGCGGACAATCAATGAACGGACGTCCCGCAACAAACGACGGGCGCCGAGAGGGAAACAGGGAGGCATCACATGGCTATGTCACGCCGTGACGTTTTGTTGGGCAGCGCCGGCGCATTGGGCGCCGCATCATTTTCCTTCCCAGCGCCTGCCATCGCACAGTCGGAACCGATCAAGATCGGCTGTCTCGCGGCGATCACCGGCCCGAGCTCGGCGCCGACCGTCGGCTTCAATCGCGGCGTCAACTTCGCGGTCGACGCCATCAACGGCGCCGGCGGGGTGAAGGGCCGCAAGATCGAACTCGTGATGCGCGACACCCAGGGCGATCCGACCAAGGCGGTGAACGCCACGCAGGAGCTGATCAGCCAGGCCAAGGTCCATGCGATCTGGGGCCCGCTGAACTCGGGCGAGGCGCTGGCGACAACGCCGATCATGGCGCGCGCCAAGATGCCGGACCTGCATCCCTGCGTCGTCGAGACCCTGATCGACCCGGTCAAGTTCCCCAACGCGTTCCGCATCGCGCCGTCGAACAACCAATGGGACGATGCCGTGCGCAATTACTGTCTCAAGATCCTCAAGGTGAAGAAGGTCGCGGTGATCGGCGACACCACCGGCTATGGCGTCACCGCGGTCGGCGCCTCCGTCGCGGCGTTCAAGAAGGACGGCGCCGAGGTAGCCTATCAGGCCAATATCGACGCCACGCAGCCCGACATGACGCCGGATATGCTGCGCGCCAAGAATGCCGGCGCGGAAGCGATCGTGGTATGGAGCGTCTCGACCGGCATGGAGGCGCGCATGTTCAACACCCGCGCCGCGATGAACTGGGACGTGCCCTTCGTCGGTCATCCCTCGATGGCGTCGGGCGAGCTTGCGAGCCTGGTCGCCAAGCCGGAGAACTGGAAGAAGGTCTACGCAATCGGCTACAAGAGCTGCAGCTATGACGGCGCCGGCAAGCTGCCGCCGAAGAGCGCGGACCTGGTCGCGCGCCTGACCACGGCCAACATCGCGCTGAACGACACATTGTTGTGGTGGGTCGCCGGCGGCATCGATTGCATCGAACTGATCGCAAAGGCGGTCGCCGAAAGTGGCTCGACCGACAGCGCCGGCATCATCAAGTACTGGAACACGCTGTCGACCTATCCCGGCTATTTCGGCAATTACCGCTTCTCGCCGACCGAGCACAACGGCTATTTGACCGAAGAGATCGTGATGTCGGAAGCCTCTACCGCCAAGGACGGCACCTTCGCGCTGGCGCCGGGGTACACATAGAAGGGCGAGGGCGCAGCCGATGCTGGCCTCGATCCTTGCATCCGGTCTCGCAGCGGGCGCGATCTACGCGCTCGTCGGCGTCACCTACAACACGATGTTCTCGACCTCGCGGGTGATGAGCTTCACCGCCGGCCAGCTCGCGATGCTGGGCGGCGTGTTCGGCTCGATGTTCACGCTGAAGCTCGGCCTGCCCATTGCCGTCGGCTTCGCGCTGACGCTGCTCTGCTGCGCGGTGATCGGAATCATCACCGAATTCGTCGCGGTGCGGCCGGTGCTCAAGAGCCTCGACCAGCATCTCTATGTGCTCTCGACCCTCGCGGTCGCGCTGATGATCCAGCAAATCACCGCGATCAAATGGGGCACCGAGCCGCAACCGTTCCCGCGCATCGCAGGATTCGGTGAGGGCGTTTGGGACGAGAAATTCTGGCTGCCGGTCCTCGCCTGCGCCGTCACCATCATCGGCCTTGAATATCTCTACCGCCGCACCCTGGTCGGCCGCGCGTTCCTCGCCATCGCGGAGGATAATTTTGCGGCACGGGCGCTCGGCTTGCCCGAGCGCAATCTGCGCGTCGCGAGCTACGCACTTGCCGGCGTGGTCGGCGGCATCGCCGGGTTTTCCGGCGGGCAGTTGCTGCTCGCCTTCTTCGCCAACGGCGCGCTGCTCAACTTCTACGGCTTCGTGCCGGTGGCGCTGGGCGGGCTCGGCAACAACAGAGGCGCGATCATCGGCGGGCTGGCGCTCGGCCTGTTCCAGCAGGCCGCGAACTTCCTGGTCGGCGGCATCTTCTCCTCGGTCGCGGTGTTCACGCTGTTCATCGTGGTGCTGCTCGCCGCGCCGCAAGGGCTGTTCGGCGCTTCGACCGCGCGGAGGGTGTGATGACGTCGGTCGTGGCCACTCCGTCCCGAACCGACAGCGGCGCATGGCGCACGGCGCTGCCGCACGTCCTGCCGTTCCTCGGCATTCTGGCGGCGGCGGTGCTGCTGCCGTTCGTCAGCAACGATTACTGGGTGCTGATCGGCACCCGCATGGCGATCTATTGGGTGCTGGTGTCGGGCCTCAATCTGGTGGTCGGCTTTGCCGGTCACCTTGCGATCGGCTATGTCGCGCTGCTGACGCTCGGCGCCTACACGACGAGCGTGCTGGTTGCCGGCAATGTGATGCCGGCGATTCCGGTGTTCGTCGCCTTGCCGATCGCCGGCTTGATCGGCGCGATTTTCGGCGTGGTCGTCGGCCTGCCGGCCCTGCGCCTGCGCACCTTCTACTTCGCGATGTCGACGCTCGGCTTTGCGACCATCGTGACCCAGATCGCGCTGGCCTGGCAGAGCGTGACCGGCGGCGGCATCGGCATTGCCGGTCCGGAATTCCCGGCGCCGTTCAACACGCCGTGGGGCTTCTACGCCCTCTGCATCGCCTTCGCCGCATTGACCACCTGGATGAGCGCCAATGTCGCGCGCAGCCGGTTCGGTCGCGCGTTGATCGCGGTCCGCGACGCCGAGGTCGCCGCCGAGGCCAGCGGCATCTCCAAGCCGAAAATGCTGATCGCGATCTTCCTGTTCGCCGGCGCGCTGGCGGCGATCGCCGGCGGATTGTTCGCGACCCTGCAGACCTACATCACGCCCGATGCCTTCACCTTCGATCTTTCGGTGCTGTTCTTCATCGCGATCCTGATCGGCGGCCGCGGCTCGATCCTTGGCCCGATGCTCGGCACCATCATCCTGACCATCCTGCCCGAGATCGCGGCGCCGCTCGCGGCATGGTCGACGTTCCTCTACGCGGTGCTGCTGCTCGTGATCGTGCTGGTGATGCCGGGCGGCATCGCGGCGTTGCTCGATTTCCGCAACCGCCGTCCGCTCGCCAGCAACCGCGCCATCATCCCGCGCCCCGCTGCACTCTCCGACATCGTGCGCCGCAGGGACGGCGGCAAGACGCTGCAACTGCGCGGCATCGCGCTGAGCTTCGGCAATGTGAAGGCGATCGACGGTCTCGATCTCGATATCGCGCCCGGCGCGATCCACGGGCTGATCGGACCGAACGGCAGCGGCAAGACCACGACGCTCAACGTGATTTCGGGCTATTATGCCGCCAAAGCCGGCACCATGACGCTAGGCGGCGAAGTTTTAGCCGCGGGCCAGCCGGTCAAGCGCGCCGCCTGCGGCATCGCGCGCACCTTCCAGACGCCGCGCGTGATCGGCGAAGCTTCGGTGCTGGAGAACGTCATGATCGGCGGCTCGATCGAGGGCCGGGCCAATTTCGTCGAGGCGATGCTCGCACTGCCGCGCAACGGCGCCGATGAGCGTCTGCTCGCCGCCAAGGCGCACGCGCTGCTTGGCGTCGTCGGCCTCGAGGCGCTCGCCGACATACGCGCTGATCGCCTGCAGCACAGCGAGCTGCGCTTCATCGAGATCGCGCGGGCGCTGATGCTCGATCCGGACTTCCTGCTGCTCGACGAGCCCGCCGCGGGTCTCTCCAACGACGAGATCGAGCGGCTCGCCAGCCTGATCAAGGCGGTCTGCGGCCGCGGCACCGGCGTGCTGCTGGTCGAGCACCATGCCGATCTGATCTTCGACATCTGCCACCAGGTCACCGTGCTCAATCTGGGCCGGACGCTGGCGGCGGGAACTCCGGCGGAGATTCGTGTCCACAAGGAGGTCGTCAGTGCCTATCTCGGCGGCTGAACCGTTGCTCGCGGTCAATGGGCTGGAGTCCGGCTACGGCAAGATCCGTGTGCTGCACGGCATCGACGTCACGATTGCCGCCGGCGAGGTCGTGGCGCTGCTCGGGCCTAACGGTGCCGGCAAGACCACGCTGCTGCGCGCGATGTCCGGACTGTTGCCGGTCACTGCCGGGCGGGTCCGGTTCGGCGACCGCGACATGACCAACGCGACGCCGCGCGATGCCGCGCGGGCCGGGCTGGTGCATGTGATCGAGGGACATCGCGTGTTCACGCAGATATCGGTGACCGACAATTTGCTGCTCGCCGGTTATGACCTGCCGCGCGCCGAGCGCGCCGTGCGGATCGAGGAGGCGTTGGCGTTCTTTCCCGAGATCGCCGAGAAGCGGCATGAACGCGGCGGCGCGCTGTCGGGAGGGCAGCAGCAGATGCTGACGGTGGCGCAGGGCCTGGTCCGCCGACCGCGGCTCCTGATGCTCGACGAGCCATCCGCGGGGCTGTCGCCGGTGCTGGTCGATCGGGTCCTCAACGTCATCGGCCGGCTGCGCGAGCAGGGCACCTCTGTGCTGCTGGTTGAGCAGCTGCTGGAAAAGGCGCTCGCCTGTGCCGATCGCGTCTACGCGCTGGTGCAGGGCGCGATCGCGCTGGAGGCGCCGACCGGGGAGAGCGACCTCGCGCACCGGCTCGAGCGCGCCTATTTCGGTCATGAGAGCCACGCGTTGGGGTAAGCTAGCGGAAGTGCGTCAGAAACTCCGTCGAACCGATCGGCTTCGCGATGGAGGGCTTCTCGGTTCTTTCCGGCTTCTCCTTCTCCTTCACGACATGCATGTCGATGAGCCTCGCGCCGGAGAGATTGCGCTCCACCATCGCTCCGGTATCCGTGTTGATCGCCGACGCGCCGCAGTCGTGGAAAACCACCGTACCGTAGTCTGGAAGCTGCAAGGGGGTTGGATTTCCCGGGCCGGCCGACCTCTCCATCACCCATTCCGCCGTCGCGCCGGGAATCTTGAAGGGCTGCCCAAGATGGGTGAGGGGTGCGGTTTGAAAGAACTGTACGGAGCGACTGGTCGTAAGGTTCGTGATCACGAACGACACACCCGTGCGATCCGGCGCTACCTGCATGAGGCACATGATCAGATCGCCGGCATGAACCTTCGGCGACACAAGCGTTACGGGAAACGCTTGAGCCGGGTCGCCCCTTACCCACCATTGCCACCACGCGAAGAACGACGTCGTCGGGCTGCCCGCGCCCGTGGCTGGGTCGATGTTCTGCGCGGTGCCAATTTGCGGCAAGGTCGATCTGTAATACCGACGTTGTCCATCGAAGCCAATCCAGGTCGAGCTGTGATACGTCTCGCTGGCCAGGCCGCCGGCCGGCCGGGTTGGTGTTGGAACCTGAAACTTGCCCCAGATCGACGAGAAGATGGTGCCATCCCTCGGCGTGATGTAGGCACCGGACCAGTTGAGGCTGCTTTCCCGCCGCGGCGATTGGGCGAAAGATCCGCGGAGGCCCGCAGTGACCGGGGAAAGCACCTGGAAATCGAAGGCCTCGAAGGCCACCGTCGGACTAAACATCTTTTGCCAGAATGCATACTCGGCCGGCTGAAGCGCCGGGTCCGGTCGTCTTGGAAAACCGAGCGCCTTCAACTCGTCCTGCGACGCCACCAACGTGCGAAAGCCGGTGGGGGGAAGAACGCTGGTCGTCGAATCCTTGATGACCTTCGTCGCGCCTTCGACGTCGTATGTGGGGCTCTGCCCATCCTGGTTGCTCATTGCCATTCGCCTGCGGCAGCCGTGATTGCGGCGTCAAACATCAGCACGGTGGTTGGCGTCAGAATGACGGTGTCCAGCAGATCGGCGATTCTGGCGCCGGCTTCTGAATCCTTCGGATAGTGCACACCGGCGATCTCGCGGTTTCGGGCAATCGAATCCGCCAGAATCGACAGGTCGGACTTCCATACGCCCTGGTCGGCCCCAGACATTGTCGTTGCGGCGAACACCCGAAGCATGCAGTTCTTCATAAAATGCGCCTGGGTCGAATGCCCGCTGGGCCAGGACGAGTGACCGGGGACCTGGATCGGCGGCAGCAAAGCGGGACAAATCTGCGACGGCCGGGGCAAATCGTACTTGTCCTTGAAATACAATGCAGCAAAGGACCCAATCAAACTCGCGATATTCAATAGGCGCCAGGTTTGCGGATGCGAACCAGGCCTGGCGGTCAGCACGGCGAGAAAATCCGAGAAAAATTCAACGTCCTGCGAGAGGATCGCGCCCATGGCATCCGGCCGTTCATCCCGCGCGGCAAGCACGAGGTTGTCGATTTGGGCGGCATAATTGGCGATCAGGTCGGCCCGAATTTGCGTGAAGGTGGCGTCAGCATCGATGGTGGCCGCCCAGGTGGGGACATTGGCGATGAACTGATGCAGGACACGCCACGCATACCAGTTTGCAGACCATTGTCGGCTGCCGAAATGCGTCGGCGGCGTCCGTCGCAGGCTGCCAAGCTCGGCTGTGCCCGAGGGGTCGAGCCTCGTGACGAATGGCAAATCAACGCGGTCTGAAATAAACCAGCCACCCCCTCCAATGTTGCCGGTGTTTCCGGTGTTGCCGGTATTGCCGGTGTTTCCGGTATTGCCCGTGTTACCTGTGTTGCCTGTCATCGACGTCTCTCCCTCTCTCGGCAGTTGCCGTCAGCAATACCAGTCAATCAGGAAGCCCCGCCGATCGCAGGTGGCCGAGCCAGGTTTCCAACGCACCGCCACGAAACGGGCAGTGTGGCGCGTAGGACGAAATGCGAAATCCGGGTTGAATTTCCAGGTAGCGACGGGCCGCCTCCGCTGCTTCTTCACGGCGGCCCAAGGCACCAAGCGTGACGATGAGCAGACGATGATTGAAGCGAATAAGTCCGTTGCGGTTCAGTGCGCCACGCACCCACTCCAGCGCCTGCTCATAGTCGCCATCCACGTAGTGAGCCTGGCCGAACAGCCCTTCGTGCCAGAACGAGCGCGCGTCGAGCGGCGAGAGCCGGACGCCCTGCTCACCCTGGCGGACGGCGGCTGGGCCATCGCCAAGAAAGCCGGATGTAGCACTCGCCATGGTCCAGGCCATGGCCGAACTTGGGCCGGCGGCAATCGCGCGGTCGAGGGCTTTCCTTGCGCTTTGAAAGTCATGCAGCAAGAACGACTGGACGTGACCATACACCGCCAGCGCGAATGCATCGTCGCCGCCTCGATCGATCGCTTCCTTGGCGTATCTGGCGCCGGCGATGACATCACCCTCGGGATCCGGCGATCCGATTTCCCCTATCCGGAACACATACCACAGCGCGACGTAGGAATAGGCCAACGAAAAATTTGGATCGTGTGAAATGGCTTGCTCGAGCAGGCCGCGCGCCTTGGAAAAGGAATCGTAGTCCATCCGGTACAACAGATCGAGCGCCTGCAATACGAGATCGTAGGCGGTGAGGTTCTGCGGATGTTTCCGCATCGATCGCATAAGCTCACGCTCGCGAACCTGCGGCGCGATCTGTCTTACAACGTTGATGGCAATCCGATCCTGAAGCGCAAACAGTTCGCGAAGGTCGCCTTCATGCAAGTCCGAGCGAATGACTTCGCCCGACTCGGCGTCGCTGAGTTCGGTCACGATACGGACCGAGGTCATCGTCCTCTGAATCCCCCCGTAGAGGACATAACGAACCCCGAGCCGGCGCCCGATTTCGCGCACGTCGACGTTGCGGCCGCTGAAGCCGAGGCTGGATCCGCGTGATACGACGAAAAGCTCCTTGAGCCCGGCAAGGCCGCGAATGATGTCGTCAACGACACCATCAGCGAAATACCCCTCTTCCGGGGTGGTCAGGTTCATTCGGAACGGCAGAACGGCAATCGAGGGGCGAGGTTCCGAGCCTGCCGGGGCTTCGCCAACAAGCTTCGCGGGCTGCATGGATCGGTGGAGCGCATATACGCGGACAGGCCGGCCCATGTTGCGAAGATGCAGATCGCCAAGATCAATCACGCTGACGTCCAGGTCCCGGCCGATCTGCTCCGCAACGGCTCCCGAAATCACGACGCCGCCCGCTTGCGCATAGTTCTGAAGACGTGCCGCGATGTTGACGCCCTCGCCATAGACGTCATTTTCCTCAACGATGATATCCGCGGCATTCAGCCCTATGCGAAAGCTGATGCGCTCGTCAGCGGGCATCCCGGCTGTATTCACGGCAACAGCCTCTTGCAGTGAGAGAGCGCACCGCGTTGCGTCGCGCGCGGTATCGAATGTTGCAAGGAAGCCGTCGCCGGTATTCTTGACGATCCTTCCGTTTTGCGCCGTGACGCCCGGGTCGAGGATTTCCGAGCGCAATTGCATCAGCCGGGTATGGGTGTTTTCCTCGTGCGCCTCCATCAAGCGCGTATACCCGACCACATCTGCCGCAAGGATTGCCGCAAGACGTCGTCGAACTTCCGGCGTCGATGGGGTCATCATATTATTGATACTTCTGCAAATTTTACTGATACGCGATTAAAATCCGGCACAAAGGAAAAGACCTCAACGCGAAAAGAATATCTTCATCAAGGTCATAAAGGAAGACTTCATCCGGCAGGGATGTGCCAACCGAGTGGACTGGTACAGTATGATGTTTGCAACTTTTGAGGAGGCGGTCGCGGACGCGCAAGCGCGATGCCTCCAACGGGTGGGCCGGGTGCGGACCAAGCGGCATTCGCGCCTTGAGCATGCGATGCAAATGCGTCCCTCGACTTCATGGCTGGATCATCTCGCGGCGAAAACGCGTCACCATTGATCTGCGTCAATGCAGGAAATGGTGTTTTCCCGCTTGCCGCCGATCATGGGCGAGTTTGGCCGGGAGCGCGGCGGTACTGTCGGAGTGATCGCCATCGTTGTATCCGGTGCTGCCAGTCGTCCGACCGAGCCTGGTCGGAATTCCCGCAGATAGCAGAAAGTCACTGGCGTGGCCGAGGTGGTTGACATCGCGCGCAAGTCTGCCGCGTCAGGCCTGACTGTCTATGAATTGCTTCACACAATTTGCACCGTTCATTGAGCGAGTTGACGCGGGCTGGTGCCACTTTGTCGGTCCATGGGACTTGACCGTCAGCGGGCGCGGGCTGAAACAGGTATTCGTCCTCTGACCCTGGCAACGAAGACCCACATGCGACTTCCCTTTTTCTACGGCTGGATCATCGTCGCGGTGACCTTCGTCACCATGGCGATCGGCGTCAACGCGCGTACGGCGTTCTCGCTGTTCTATCCGCCGATCATCTCTGAATTCGGCTGGGAGCGCGGCATCACGGCGGGCGCCTTCTCGTTCGGCTTTGTCGCCTCGGCGATCGCAAGTCCGCTGATCGGGCGGTTGATGGACCGCGGCGGTCCGCGCGCGGTGATGGAGCTTGGCGTGCTCTTGATGGGCTCGGGCCTGCTGCTGGCGCCGCTGACGACGCAGCCCTGGCACCTCTACCTCACGATCGGCGTGCTGGTCGGCGCTGGCAGCGTCTGCCTCGGCTATTCCGGACAATCGCTGTTCGTGCCGAACTGGTTCCTCCGCCGCCGCGGACTTGCGATCGGGCTCGCCTTCGCCGGCGTCGGCATCGGTTCGGTGACGCTGCTGCCGTGGGTGCAGCACATGATCGAGCACACCGGCTGGCGCACCGCCTGCACCGCAATGGGGATCGTGGTGCTGGTCGTGCTCGCGCCGATCAATCTCTTGCTGCACAAGCGGCCGGAGGACATCGGCCTGCAGCCGGACGGCGATGCCGCGCCGACGGCGACGTCAGCCAGGCCGGCATCGAACATCGTCGACCCGGTGTGGGCCGGCACCGACTGGACGCTGTCGCGTGCGCTGCGCACCGCGCGGTTCTGGTGGATCGCGACCGGTTATTTCTGCGGCCTGTACATCTGGTACGCGGTGCAGGTGCACCAGACCAAATTCCTGCTCGACATCGGCTTCAGCTCCAGCGTCAGCGTCTGGGCGCTTGGCGTCGTCAGCCTGCTCGGCATTCCCGGCCAGATCTGGCTCGGGCATCTCTCCGATCGCATCGGCCGGGAATGGGTGTGGGCGATCTCCTGCTTCGGCTTCGTGATCTGCTTCGCCGCGCTCGCCGCCTTGAAATACTGGCCCAACATGGCGCTGATCTATCTCATGGTCTTCACCCAGGGCGCGCTGGGCTATGGCCTGACATCCGTGATGGGACCGGTCGTGCTGGAGATCTTCCAGGGCAAGCATTACGGCAGCATCTTCGGCACCGTGATGCTGGCTGCGCTCGCCGGCGGCGCTGCGGGCCCCTGGATCACCGGCCAACTCTATGATCTCTCGGGCAGCTATACCAGCGCCTTCCTGCTCGGGATCGCCGTCAGCCTGCTGTCGGCATTTGCGATCTGGCAGGCCTCGCCCCGCAAGGTCCGCGCCGTCGCCGGACAGATGCACAAGGTCGCACGCGCGGCCTGACGCGTCAGGCCGACGAAACTCCGATCGCGCGCTGCAGGTCGGTGATCGCGCGCAGGCAGCTGTCGGCGGGGGTGGTTTCCGGATCGATCAGGCGGTGCAGGCGGAAACCATCTTCCAGCGCCAGCACGATCGCTCCGGTCCAATCCGGATCGAGTCGGCCGTTCCTGCCGCTGTTCTTCTGCGCAGTCGTGACGATGTCGGCGATCAGCTTGCGCCGCGCGCGCAGACGCTTGGCGAGCTCGGGCCGGCGCTTCTCGGCGCGCGCCACGAACAGGATCATCTCCATGTGCAGGAGAGGGGAGCGGCCGAGCGGATCCTGCCGGCTGCGGTCCATGGTGCGCAGCGCCTCGAGGAAGTCGGCCAGGTTGCTGTGCCGGGCGAGCAAATCGAGATTGCGTCGGATCGATTGCTCGACGTGATCCTCAAGCATCGCGAAGATCAGCTCGTCCTTGCTCTTGAAGTTCGAATAGAAAGCGCCGCGGGTGAAGCCCGCCGCGGCCGCGATCGCCTCGATGCTGGCGCCGCCGATGCCCTGTTCCTCGAACACCCGCGCCGCCGCCTCGAACAGCTTCTCGCAGGTGTCGTCCCGTGTCGGTCTGGTTCGAACCCTTGACATCGGCGCATTTTAGGGCACAATGCAACTCGATACAAGAGTGTATCGAGTTGCATTCGACAGAACCAGAACAGCCGCATCCGTGATGATGCGGTCTTGAGGATGACACCAGGGCGCGCCAGGTTGCATGCACCGGCGTAGCGAGCGAAGGAGGTCACCATGAACGAGCAAGTTCAGCCGGCGAGCGGCGAGCCGCTTTTCAATCCACTGGCGCCTGAATTCATTCGCAATCCCTATCCGTATTACGAGCGGCTGCGCCGCCTCGATCCGATGCATGTCAATGTGCACGGCGCCTTCGTCGCCAGCCGGCACGCCGAGGCGAGCCTCGTGCTGCGCGACAAGCGGTTCGGCAAGGATTTTGCCGAGCGCTCGATCCGCCGCTACGGTCCGAAGATCATGGAGGAGCCGGTCTTCCGCAGCATGAGCCACTGGATGCTGCAGCAGGATCCGCCCGACCACACCCGCCTGCGCGGCCTTGTCGTCAAAGCCTTCACCGCGCGCCGGGTCGAGGACATGCGGCCGCGCATCCAGCACGTCGTTGACGAGACGCTCGATCGCATCATTCCGCAAGGCAAGATGGACCTGATCGAGGATTTCGCGTTCCGCCTGCCGGTCACGATCATCTGCGACATGCTCGGTATCCCCGAGGAACACCGCGAGGCCTTCTACAACGGTTCGCGCGATGGCGGCCGTATCCTCGAACCGGTGCCGCTGACACCCGAGGAAATCAAGCAGGGCAACGCTGCCAATGCGATGGCGGCGATGTATTTCCATCAGCTGTTCGAGCTGCGCCGCAAGCAGCCCGGCGACGACCTCACCACCCAACTGGTGCAGGCCGAAGAGGACGGCCAGAAGCTCACCAATGAGGAACTGACCGGCAACATCATCCTGCTGTTCGGCGCCGGCCACGAGACGACCGTGAACCTGATCGGCAACGGCCTGCTGGCGCTGTTCCGTAACCCGGACCAACTCGCGCTGCTGAAGGCCAATCCCGGCCTCATCACCAATGCGATCGAGGAGTTCCTGCGTTACGATTCCTCGGTGCAGCTGACCGGCCGCGTCGCGCTGGAGGACATCGACGACCTCGGTGGCAAGCGCATCCCGAAGGGCGAGAGCGTGCTGTGCCTGTTGGGCTCGGCCAATCATGACGAGGCTGTTTATCCCGATCACCCCGAAAGGCTCGACATCCGGCGGCCGAACGTCAAGCCGCTGTCGTTCGGCGGCGGCATCCATTTCTGCCTCGGCGCCCAGCTGGCGCGGATCGAGGCCGAGATCGCGATCTCGACGTTGCTACGCCGGATTCCCGACCTGCGGCTCGATGACGCGGAAAATCCGGAGTGGCGGCCGACCTTCGTGCTGCGCGGGCTGAAGCGGCTGCCGGCGAGCTGGTGACGTTCCCGCGGGGCGGCGATCCTCGGCGAGGCCGGCACACGCACGCTTGAACGGGAAATCCACTATCTGTCCGAAGTCCCAGCAGTATACCGGCTGTGACTTCGCCGTACTTGTCTCTATATTTGGGCTGCTCCGGCCAAGGTTGGCAAAGGGTTCAGCATGAGCAGGCTGCCGCGGAGCTGGCTCAAAGGGAGACACCGTGCAGACGACGCTGCTCGGCCTGGCAATTGCCTTCATTCTTGCACTGGTCGCGGCGCTGGTCGGTCCGTATTTCGTTGACTGGAACCAGTTCCGGCCGCAGTTCGAGGTGGAGGCGTCCAAGATCATCGGCGTGCCGGTCCGGGTCGCCGGCAATCTGGACGCGCGTCTGCTGCCGGCACCCTCGCTGCGGTTGAAGACCGTCACCGTCGGCGGCGCCCACGACCTTGGCAAGGTCCGGGCCGCCAATCTCGACGTCGAGTTCAGCCTGAGCTCGCTGATGCGCGGCGAGTGGCGCGCGAACGAGCTCACCATCAACGGCGCGTCGCTCGATCTCGGACTCGACCCAAAAGGGCGGATCGACTGGTCGCCGTCGAGCGGGAGCTTCAACCTCGCTTCGCTGGCGATCGACCGGCTCAACCTGACCGGCCGCCTCGCGCTGCATGATGCCGCGAGCCGCAGCACGCTCGAGCTGAACGACATTGCCTTCAGCGGCGACGTCCGCTCACTTGCCGGCGCGATCCGCGGCGACGGCAATTTCATGTTCGACGGCAACCGCTACCCGTTTCGGGTCTCCTCGGGGCAAAGCGCCGATGGCAGCGGCACCCGCCTGCACTTCAGCATCGATCCCGGGCAGCGGCCGGTGTCGGCCGATCTCGACGGCATCCTCACCTTCGAGGCCCGCGCGCCGCGGTTCGAGGGCACACTGACGCTGGCGGGTGCGCCCGGCCAGCGCGGCGGCGATGCGCCGCCGTGGCGGATCGCCGCCAAGGTGAAATCGGATTATTCGGCGGCGCGGCTCGACCAGATCGACGTGAGCTATGGCGCCGAGGATCGTGCGCTGAAGCTCGCCGGCAATGGCGATCTGCGTTTCGGTGCGTCGCCGCTGCTGCGCGCCTCGCTTACGGCGCGGCAGCTCGACGGCGACAAGTTCGCCGCCAAGGATGGCGCCAAGGACAGCAACAACGGCAACGTCGAGCCGGCCCGCGTGCTGCCGGCGATACGCGCGGTGTTGTCGGGTCTTCCGCAAAGCCCGATACCGGCGCAGGTCGAGCTGGCATCCGAGCAGATCATGCTCGGCGGCCGTCCGTTGCAGGACATCTCGGCGGAGCTGCAATCGGATGCGAAATCCTGGACGGTGCGCCGGCTGGAGTTTCGCGCGCCGGGATCCACGCGGGTCTCGATGAGCGGTGCCAGCGCGCAAGCCGGAGCGGCGAACAGCTTCAAGACCGCGCTCAGCATCGAATCGTCCGATCCCGATGTGCTGATGACCTGGCTGCAGGGGCGCGGCGACGCCACCTATCGCAGCCAACGGCCGCTGCGGTTGCGCGGCGACGTCATGGTATCGCCATCAGGCTTTTCGATCGACGCGATGAAGGCAGAGATCGAAAGCGGCACGCTCGAGGGCCGCGTCGCGGTTACGCACCGCGAGGCAACCAGCGGCTCGAAGGTCGAGGCGCAGTTGAAGGCGGATCGGCTCGATCTCGACGCGACCGCGGCATTGATCCGCTCGCTGGCCGGTCCGCAAGGCGAATGGCCCGACGAGGCGCAGCTGTCGCTCGACGTCGGGCGCGCGGTCTCTTCCGGGCAGGAATTGCGGCCGCTGCTGGCGAAAATCGCCTATAGCCCGAAGAATATCGTGCTCGAACGCGTCAAGATCGGCCAGCCCGACAATGTCACGCTGGACGGCAGCGGCAATTTCGACCGTGCCAATTCGACCGGCAAGCTTGCCGTCGACGCGACCGCCGCGTCGCTTGGCCGGCTGACCGCTGTGGTTCAGCCGTTCGCGCCGGCGCTGGCCGCGCGGCTTGGCGTGCTCCGCGCGGATGCCGGCCCGGTTCGCGCCAGGTTCGCGCTCGACCTCGGCAAGGGCAAGGCCGCCGATCGCGTCAGCGCGCGCGCGACGCTCGATCTCGACACGCCGCAGCTCAAGGGCAATACAGTGATCTCGGCGACGCCGCAGGTGGCCGCGATCCGTGCGCTGGATTTCGATGCACTCCGCAGCAACGAGGTTACAGCGGAGACGAAATTCTCGGCCGGCGATGGCAATGCTTTGCTGGCGCTGCTTGGGCTCGACCATGCGGTCGCAGCCGGTGCGGGCGCGACGCAATTCGAAGGTACATTGAGCGGTGCCTGGCGCGCGCCGTTGCGGCTGAAGGCAAGGCTCTGGGGCGCAGGGCTCGACGCGGATGCCGAAGGGACCGCGGAGCCTTGGACCAAGGACGGGGCCAGCGCGAGCAAATCGAGCATCAGCCTCCGCGTTCGCAGCGCCGACATCAGTCCGCTGCTCAATCTGAAACCAGCCGATCCGGTCGCAAACATCCGCCTGTCGTCGAAGCTGACGCTCGCGGGCGACAGGCTGAACTTCGACGATCTCGACAGCATCATCGCCGGTTCACGGCTGCGCGGCCATCTGGCGCTGACGCTCGCCGATCAGAAGAGCGTCGACGGCGAAGTCGGTCTCGATCAGATCACGCTGGCGCCGATTTTCGCGGCCGCGATCGGCGCGGCCGGTCACGAAGCGACGGAGCCGCTCGGCCAAGGGCTCACAGGCGCCTGGCGCGGCAAGGTCACGTTCGAAGCGCTGCACGGTCTGCTGCCGGGTGGCGCCGAGCTGCAACCGGTCAGCGGCACCATCAGGTCGGACGGGCAGTCGCTGACCTTCGACGGCATCAAGGGCAAGATCGGCGGCGGCGAGGCGACTGCCACCGTCGATGCGCGACAGGGCGCCAACGGACTTGCGCTCAGCGCCAATGTGCAGCTGTCCGGCATCGACAGTTCAGCCTTGCGCTACCGCAGTCTCGCGATGCCCAAGGGACGTACCTCGATGCAGATGACACTGTTGACGCAGGGCCGCAGCGCCTCGGCGTTGACCGGCGCGCTGTCCGGCAGCGGCACCGTGACGCTGGAGGGGCTGAGCCTTCCGGGTCTCGATCCGCGCGCCTTCGAGGTTGCGATCCGCGCCAGCGATTCCGGGCAGGCGACCGACGACACGCGGCTGCGGCAGATCGTCGAACCGGCGCTCGCGGGTGGCGCGCTGTCGATTGCTTCGGCGCAAATCCCCTTCAACATCCGCGACGGCCGCCTCCGGGTCGGCGCCACCACGCTCGCGGCGAACGGCGCCAATGCGATCGTATCCGGCGGCTACGACATTCCGGCCGACCAGGCCGACATCCGCGCCGCCCTGGCATCGACGCAGGTCGGCACGGCCAACAGCCGACCGGAAATCCAGCTGCTTGCCGTGGGCACGCCCGACGGCTTGTCGCGCAGCATCGACATTGCGGCGTTGTCGTCGTGGCTTGCGGTGCGCGCGATCGACCGGGAGACCAAGCGGCTCGACGCCATCGAGCGTGGCGAACCGACGCCGCCGCCGACCCCGACGGCCCTTCCGCATCCGGCCGAGCCGGCGCCGGATGCGTCCAACCCAAATTCGACAGGATTGCCTTCTGCCAACTTGCCGGGGCCCGGCCCTGATCCGCGCCGCGTGCCGGCGAAGCCGAAGATCGTTGCGCCGCGTCCGCCGACTGTCCCACCGGTCGTCACCGCGCCCGCCATTGCGCCGCCCGCGTCGGTTGCGAGCCAGCCGCAGCTGGCGCCGCTGCCGCCGCCGATCGAGGTCAAACCGGTGCCCGGCGCAGCCAAGTCGAGGCCGCTGCGACCGCCACTGTCGTTGACGCCACAGGTCGCCAATCCGCCGCCGCGGCCGGCGATGCAGAACTAAACGCGCTTTCAAGCGAAGTGGGCACCGGTTCGCCTCAAGAAAGCGCATCAAACGAAGCGCCGGCTCATGATCGGTGCTGGAGAATATTGATCAGCTTGCCGAAGGGATCGCGGACGAAGAAGCGCCGCACACCCCACGGTTCGTCCGCCGGTCCGTATTCGATCGCGATGCGGGCTGCCTTCATCCGGCGCAGGGCCTCGTCGAGATCGTCAACCTCGATGGAGAGATCAGGCACCGGCGTGCCGGAGCCGCCTTCGGAAGCGAAGCTGATTTGAGCTTGCATTGTTTCGGATGAGCCGTAAGTCGCAACCCAACCGAAATCCATCAGTGGCTCGAGGCCAAGCACGTCCCGGTAGAACGACTTCGCTGCCGCTGTATCTGGTGCGGCAACGTTCGCGACGATCCGATTGACCTTCATGCTGAAGCCCGCGCGTCGGAACGACCGTCTGCCGATGGCGACGGTCGGAGAGGCCGTCAGGCCTGCTGACGCGTGTCGACCTGTTGCGGCCTGACATCCGTGGGCACCGCCGGCGTGGCGCGCGAGCGGAAGTAGTCGAGCACGAAAAGCCGGATCGCGGAGGACAGATTGCCCTGCTGACGGTTGTTGTCGATCTCGCCGACCAACTCCGACAGCGTCATGTTCCGCAGACCGGAAATCTCCTTCATGCCATTCCAGAAGGCTTCTTCGAGGCTGACGCTGGTCTTGTGTCCGGCGACGACGATCGAGCGCTTGACGACGGGAGACTTCATGACGCGTCTCCGTTTTCGATGCGGTGCTGATCGAGCACACGCGCGTTGCGCTCGCCGAGAAATTCGTCACGCGCTCGTTCGGATTTGGTGCGACCGAATAGCGCACGATTGGCTTCGGCCTGCTTCGCTGCTTGTTCGCGCTCACCGCGCTTCTTGAATCGTTTCAAGTTGACCACGTCGCCCATGCTCGTCGTCCTCATCGTCCCCAGAGCGGAATTGGTGATGCATCGTGACGAAAGCAAGAGCGACTGCACTACGCGCCCGGCTCGATATCCATCCCGAATCCCCGTTTGATGCTCTGATAGCATCAAAGAATCCGTTTCGCTCTGCGAAAACTAGACGTCTGTACCACGCGCCAGCGCAGACCTCATAGGTAACGCGCCTTAGTCTTTAGGCGTTATGATCCATAATTATATCACGCGCGCTGACCGTAATTATCCGGACAATGCGCGCTTCGCTTTAGCCCGGGTGTGTCATTTTGTCCGGCTGCACGAGGCGATCGAATTCATCCGCGGAAACAAATCCGAGCCGCAAAGCCTCTTCCTTCAGCGTCGTTCCGCGCGCATGCGCCGACTTGGCGACCTTGGCTGCGTTGTCGTAACCGATCTTCGGCGCGAGCGCGGTGACCAGCATCAGCGAGCGCTGCATTAGTTCGTTGATGCGCTTTTCGTCGGCGCGTATTCCGACAACGCAATGCTCAGTAAATGAGCGGACAACGTCAGACAGCAACTGAATGGAATTTATCATACAATATGCCAACACGGGCTTGTACACGTTCAGCTCGAAATGGCCCTGGCTGCCGGCGACGGTGATCGTGGTCTGATTGCCGAACACCTGGCAGCAGACCATGGTCATGGCTTCGCACTGGGTCGGATTGACCTTGCCAGGCATGATCGACGAGCCCGGCTCGTTCTCGGGCAGGATCAACTCGCCGAGGCCCGAGCGCGGGCCCGAGCCGAGCAAGCGGATGTCGTTGGCGATCTTGAACAGGCCGGTCGCCACCGAGTTGATCGCGCCGTGCACCAGCACATAGGCGTCGTTGGAAGCCAGCGCCTCGAACTTGTTGGCCGCGCTGGTGAACGGCAGCTTGGTGATCTTGGCGACGTGGCGCGCGAAGGTTTTCGCAAATCTCGGCTTCGAGTTGAGGCCGGTGCCGACGGCGGTGCCGCCCTGCGCAAGCGGAAACAGATCCTTCACCGCGACGCGCAGCCGCGCGATGCCGCTCTCGACCTGCGCGGCGTAGCCGGAGAATTCCTGGCCGAGCGTCAGCGGCGTCGCATCCTGGGTGTGGGTGCGCCCGATCTTGACGATCTTGGCAAACGCCTTCTCCTTGTTGCGCAACGCGCGATGCAGTTCGGTGAGTGCCGGAATCAGATCGGCGACGATGCGGCTCGCCGCGGCGATATGCATCGCGGTCGGAAACGAGTCGTTCGACGACTGACTCATGTTGACGTGATCGTTCGGATGAATCGGCTTCTTGGCGCCAAGCTCGCCGCCGAGCATCTGGTTGGCGCGGTTGGCGATCACTTCGTTCACGTTCATGTTGCTCTGCGTGCCCGAGCCGGTCTGCCAGACCACCAGCGGGAAATTGTCGTCGAGCTTGCCTTCGATCACTTCCTTCGCTGCGCGGATGATGGCGCCGGCGCGGCGCGCATCGAGTTGGCCGAGCTCGCGATTGGTCTCCGCAGCCGCAAGCTTCACGATGCCGAGTGCATGGACAATCGCGATCGGCATCCGGTCGTGGCCGATCTTGAAATTTTGCCGCGAGCGTTCAGTCTGTGCGCCCCAATAGCGGTCGGCGGGAACGTCGATCGGACCGAAGCTGTCGGTCTCGCTGCGGGTCTTTGCCTTGGAAGGGATCGTCGATCGAGCCATCATGCTTTCCGTGGATGCTTGCCGTTGCGTCATCAAAACGTGATCCAGCGCGGCAACGCGAAAGCGTCCGCGCGAAGGGCACGTTCATGCAGAAGATAGGCCGGGACGACGATTTGCCATCCCGATCCCGGCAAGCATCCTACAAGGTCGAGGCGTGATCTGCGCTTAGATTATTTCTTGCGGAAGCGGTCCAGCCGCACGACCTCGGCGCCTTCGCTGGGCTTCGCCGGCTCCTGCTCGGTCTCGGCGCTCTCGGCCGCTGCGTGGGCCGCAGGGGCGGGCAGGGGAGAGGCCGGCGCTGTAGCGGGAGGGGCTTCTTCGGATAGTGCGTCCGAGACGTCGAAGCGCAAATCGAACGGCGCGGACGGATCGAGGAAGCGCGTCACCGCGGCGAACGGCACGGTCAGCCGCTCGGGAATCCCGCCGAACGACAGGCCGACCTCGAAGCGATCCTCGGTCACCACCAGATCCCAGAACTGGTGCTGCAGTATGATGGTCATCTCTTCCGGATATTGCGCGAGCAGCCGCGGCGACAGCTTCACGCCGTCGCCGTGCGACAGGAAGGTGATGTAGAAATGGTGCTCGCCCGGCAGGCCATGTTCGGCGGCGTCGGACAATACCCGGCGCAGCACCCCGCGCAGCGCATCGCGCGCCAGCACGTCATATCGGATGTGATCGGTCGCCATGGTGATCCTGTCGCTTCGAAAATGCCCGCCAGGGCGGTGCCGGATCGTCCGACTCGCCCTTTGGCCATGCTACCCCGCCGGGAGCCGGAAATCAGCAGGGCTGGCGGCTGAAATGCGCGCGGCGCCCGATTGGGAAACAAGGAATGAAGTGGAGGCTTCTGTTGCCAGGTGCCTCCGAACCCCGCCTAGCGGAGCTTAACCCGCTAGGACTTTAAGATGGTCTTTCAAACTGCGTTACGCAGCCTGAGCAACCGGAGCAAAGTTGTCGTTGGCAACTATTGCATTGGCCCGATGTCGGCGGAACCATACCGAGAAAAAACACGCCCTTTACGCCCTCGTCGATCCTATTTCGCCCCCGCCGAAAGCCACCGCGACGGATGGGTTTTGGTGGAGGCGCCGGGTACCGCCCCCGGGTCCGAATGGTTTATTGCGACGGTCATTTATTTCCATAGCCGGCGAACCGGCACCCCCAATATAGCGGCAAAGTCTTAGAAAAACAGAGCCGATTCAGACCCTTTCGGCTGTGAAAACCCACCGATTTGGGGTTGGCCAGGGTCTTGGCGCTGTCCCGGCGCCGTTCTAGGTTTTGTCCATGCCTCCGGAATCTCCGCCGGTTGCCGCCCCGGCGCCGGATGCCTCCACACCATCGCCGCCCCACCAGCCCGGCCTGCTCGAGCTGTTCCTGGCCTTTGCCAAGATGTCGCTGGCCGGCTTTGGCGGGGTTCTGGTCTGGGCCCGACGCGCGATCGTCGAGCAACACCGCTGGATGACCGCGGAGGAGTTCAACGAGACCTTCGCGCTGTGCCATTTCCTGCCAGGTCCGAACATCGTCAACCTGTCGGTCGTGTTCGGCTCGCGCTTTCGCGGCATAGCCGGCGGGCTCGCGGCCTTCGCCGGGCTGGTCGGGCCGCCGATGGTGATCGCGACCATCCTTGCCGCGCTCTATGCCCGTTACGGCGACATCGATGTGCTGCGCCGGACGCTCGCCGGCGTCGCCTGCGCCGCGGTCGGGCTGCTGTGCGCCGTCGTCTTCAAGATGATGATGCCGCTCCTGAAGCGGCGCGATGTCACGGGCCTTGTCATTCTGGCTGCGGTTTTCGTCGCGATCGGACTGATCCGGTGGCCGCTCCAGATCGTGCTGCTGGTGGCGATCCCGCTCAGCATTGCGACGACGGTCCTGGCCCGCCGCATGGTGCGGGCATGAGCTCCGAGTCCAATCCGATCGCGGCGCTGGTCTGGACCTTCGGGCTGATGTCGCTGTTTGCGGTCGGCGGCGCCAATTCGGCGATTCCCGAAATGCACCGTGCCGCCGTCGACGTGCATCACTGGCTGACCGACAAGCAGTTCGCCGACGTATTCGCGATCTCGCAGCTCTCGCCGGGGCCGAACGTGCTGATCGTGACCTTGATAGGCTATTCTGTCGCAGGCGTCGCCGGGGCGTTGGCCGCGACGGTGGCGATGTGCGGACCGACCGCGCTGCTTGCCTATTATGTGAGCCGTTTCCTCGATCGCTCGCGCGACGCGCGCTGGCCGGCGATCATCCAGGCGGCACTGGTTCCGTTGTCGATCGGTCTGATGGCGGCGTCCGGCCTGATCGTGGCGCAGACCTCAGACCAAAGTTGGATCGCGGTCCTGATCACCATTGTCGCGGCCGCGCTTGCTTTTGCGACGCGGATCAACCCTTTGTGGATGTTGCTGGCCGGAGGCCTCTTGGGTTTCGCTGGCGTTATCTGACGAAAATCGCTAGCAAGGCTTTCGGTCAACGGACCGCAAGCCAGCCATTCAATCAAAACGGGCGGGACAGCCCTGACGGGGGAAGCGAAGTCATGAGCGATACGCCGAGCGAGGCGCCGGTCAAATCGATCTTGCCGAAATGGGTGCGCGGTCCGCAGGACTTTGTCGGCGGGCTCGCCATGATGGCGGTTGCGCTGTTTGCCTTGTGGGCCTCGAGCGATTTGCAGGGCATGCACGGATTTTCGTTCGGCGCCGGAACCGCGCCGCGCATGTTCGCCGTGCTGCTGCTGTTGCTCGGCGGTGGTGTCGCGCTGATGGGAGTTCTGCAGGCCGGCCCGCATATCGCGGCCTATTCCTGGCGCGGCCCGTTGTTCGTATCCGCGGCGATCGTGTTCTTCGCATTGGCGATCCGGCCGCTCGGGCTTGTGGTCTCCGCCTTTGCCGCCTTCATGATCGCGGCGATGGGTTCGCAGGAGACGAAACTGGTCGAGGCCGTCATTGTCGGCGCCTGTCTGACCCTCGGCTGCGCGCTGCTGTTCCCCTATGTGCTGGGACTTCCGATGCCGATGTTCCCGCGTTTCCTGATCCAGTGAGGGCGTGATGGAACTGTTCGCCAATCTCGCCCACGGTTTCGCGGTCGCATTCTCGCCGATCAACCTTCTGATGTGCCTGATCGGCGCGCTGGTCGGCACGCTGGTCGGTGTGCTGCCGGGCATCGGCACCATCGCCACCGTGGCCATGCTGCTGCCGATCACCTTCGGCCTGCCGCCGGTCGGTGCGCTGATCATGCTCGCCGGCATCTATTACGGTGCGCAATATGGCGGCTCGACCACCTCGATCCTGGTCAATATTCCAGGCGAGGCGACCTCCGTGGTCACCGCGCTTGACGGCCACCAGATGGCCAAGCAGGGCCGCGCCGGTCCGGCTCTGGCGATCGCCGCGATCGGCTCGTTCTTCGCCGGCTGCGTCGCGACCGTGCTGATCGCCGTGCTCGGCGCGCCGCTGACCAAGCTCGCGCTGGCGTTCGGCCCGGCTGAATATTTCTCGCTGATGGTGCTCGGCCTGATCTTCGCGGTGGTGCTCGCCAAGGGCTCGGTGCTGAAGGCGATCGCGATGATCGTGTTCGGCCTGTTGCTGTCGATGGTCGGGTCCGACATCGAGACCGGCGCCTCGCGCATGGCCTTTAACATCCCCGAACTCGCCGACGGTCTCGGCTTTGCCACGGTGGCGATGGGCGTGTTCGGCTTCGCGGAGATCATTCGCAACCTCGACCACGGCGCCGAGATGAACCGCAACCTGGTGCAGCAGAAGATCACCGGCCTGATGCCGACCAGGAAGGACCTCGCGGATTCCACGCCGGCGATCCTGCGCGGCACCGTGCTCGGCTCGATCCTCGGGATCCTGCCGGGCGGCGGCGCCGTGATCGCCTCGTTCGCGGCTTATACGCTGGAGAAGAAGCTGGCGAAGGATCCGAAGCGGTTCGGCCGCGGCGCGATCGAGGGCGTGGCGGCGCCGGAAAGCGCCAACAACGCCGCGGCGCAGACCTCGTTCATCCCGCTGCTTACGCTCGGCATCCCGCCGAACGCGGTGATGGCGCTGATGGTCGGCGCGATGACCATTCACGGCATCGTGCCGGGTCCGCAGGTGATGCAGAAGCAGCCCGATCTGGTCTGGGGCATGATCGCCTCGATGTGGATCGGCAATCTGATGCTGATCATCATCAACCTGCCGCTGGTGGGCATCTGGGTCCGTCTGCTGCGCGTGCCGTACCGGCTGATGTTCCCCTCGATCGTGGTGTTCTGCGCGATCGGCATCTACTCGGTGAACAACGCGCCGGTCGACGTCGTGCTCGCAGGCGTGTTCGGCCTCGTCGGTTATTGGCTGATCAAGCATGATTTCGAGCCGGCACCGCTGCTGCTCGGCATGGTGCTGGGCCCGCTGATGGAGGAGAACCTGCGTCGCGCGCTGTTGATCTCGCGCGGCGACTGGAGCGTGTTCGTCTCGCGGCCGCTGTCGGCGGTGCTGCTGGCGATCGCGGCCGGTCTCCTGGTGCTGGCCGTGCTGCCGACCTTGCGTGCCAAGCGCGACGAAGTGTTCGTGGAATCCGAGGGCTAAGCGAGCCGCCGGCCCTGCGTCGGCGCGCCGCAGGCGGAAGTCGAATCGACACTCGATGTCGTCCCGTGAAATGAAAATGCCGGCCGATTTGGCCGGCATTTCTATTGGTCAAACGTTCCGGGAGGAATTGAGATGATGTCCATTCGCTCGCTTGCGGGCGCATGCCTTTCGGCATTTGTAGCGCTCGGCACATTCGCCATGCCGGCGTCCGCGCAAAATTATCCGACCCGTACCATCACCATGATCGTGCCGTTCGCAGCCGGCGGCCCGACCGACGTTATCTCGCGCATCGTCACCGCGAACATGGCGCAGACGCTGGGACAGAGCATCGTGATCGAGAACGTGGTCGGCGCCGGCGGCACCACCGCCACGACGCGCGCCGCACGCGCCGCCAATGACGGCTATACGTTGATCACAGGGCATATGGGCACGCACGCCGCCTCCGTGCCGCTCTATCCGAAGCTTGCCTATCACCCGGAAAAGGATTTCGAGCCCGTCGCGCTGCTCGCCGGCACGCCGATCCTGATCCTTGCCCGCAAGGACTTTCCGCCGAAGGATCTCAAGGAATTCGTCACCTACGTGAAGGCCAATGCCGAGAAGGTCAACGCCGCGCATGCCGGCATCGGCTCGGTCTCGCACGCCTCCTGCGAGCTCTTGAACTCGATCCTCGGCATCAAGCCGGTCGGCGTGCCCTTCAACGGCACCGGCCCGGCCATGAATGCGCTGGTCGCCGGCCAGGTCGATTACATGTGCGACCAGATCGTCAACGCGGTGCCGCAGATCAACGCCGGCACCATCAAGGCCTATGCGGTCGCCACCCCCGAGCGCAACCCATCGCTGCCCAATGTGCCGACCACGACGGAAGCCGGCTTGCCGGCGTTCCAGGCCCAGGCCTGGAACGCGATTTTCGCGCCGAAGGGAACTTCGCCCGCGATCATCGCCACGTTGAATGCCGCGGCCATCAAGGCGCTCGACGATGAGAACGTCCGCAAGCGCCTGCTCGAGCTCGGCAGCGTGATCCCGGCGCCCGCCAACCGCACGCCGGAGGCGCTCGCGACCCTCGTCAAGAACGAGATCGCGAAGTGGACGCCGGTGCTCAAGCCGGCAACTTAATCCAGCACGATCAAGTGGATAGGACAGGGGCGGGACGCGAGTTCCGCCCCTTGTCGTTTGGCGCGGAGTGCTCACTTTTCGGGGTATAATCGGCGCGTTCAGCCGAATCAGCGTGCCGACCGGCGGCCTTGGCCGCTACATTGGCCGTTCTCTCGAAAGCCCGAAACAGACGCCATGAACCAGTATCACGACCTGCTCGAACGCATCCTCGCCGACGGTGCCGAGAAGCACGACCGCACCGGCACCGGGACGCTGTCGATCTTCGGTCATCAGATGCGTTTCAACCTCGCGGCCGGCTTCCCGATGCTGACCACCAAGCGGCTGCCGCTGAAGGCGATCGTGCACGAGCTGCTGTGGTTCCTCGCCGGCGACACCAACATCAAATATCTCAACGACAACGGCGTCACGATCTGGGACGAATGGGCCGACGCCAACGGCGACCTTGGTCCGGTGTACGGCTCGCAATGGCGGTCGTGGCCAGCGCCCGATGGCCGCAGCATCGACCAGATCGCTGGCGTGGTCGAGATGATCAAGCGCAATCCGGACTCGCGGCGGCTGATCGTCAGCGCCTGGAATCCGGCCGAGGTCGACAAGATGGCGCTGCCGCCGTGCCATTGCCTGTTCCAGTTCTATGTCGCCAACGGCAAATTGTCCTGTCAGCTCTATCAGCGCTCGGGCGACGTCTTCCTCGGTGTGCCCTTCAATATCGCCTCCTATGCGCTGCTCACCATGATGGTCGCGCAGGTGACCGGGCTTAAGCCCGGTGATTTCGTGCACGCGCTCGGCGACGCGCACCTTTACTCGAACCATCTCGAGCAGGCGCGCCTGCAACTGACGCGGCCGACGCGGCCGTTGCCGACGATGGCGATCAATGCGGACGTGAAGGATATCTTCGCGTTCCGCTACGAGGACTTCAAACTCGAAGGTTACGACCCGCATCCGCACATCAAGGCCGAGGTGGCGGTATGAGTTGCGGTCCGAGGGATTGAATGTCGCTGACGATCCGCCGCGCGCGGCCCGATGAGGCCGGACTGGTGTTCTCGCTGGTCCGCGAACTTGCCGAATACGAAAAGCTTCTGCATGAGGTTCACGCCAGCGAGGCCGATATCGCCGACGCGCTGTTCGGCGCCAATCCGCGGCTTTATTGCGACATCGCGGAATGGAACGGCGAGCCTGCCGGCTTCGCGGTCTGGTTCGTCAACTTCTCGACCTTCGCCGGCCGTCACGGCATCTATCTCGAAGACCTCTTCGTGCGTCCGGCGCTGCGCGGCAAGGGCATCGGCAAGGCGCTGCTCGTGCATCTGGCGAAGCAATGCCTCGCCAATGGCTGGTCGCGCCTGCAATGGGCGGTGCTCGACTGGAACGCGCCGTCGATTGCATTCTACAAGTCGCTCGGCGCCGAGATGATGGACGAATGGACGATTTGCCGCGTCTCCGGCAAGGCGCTGTCGACGCTCGCGGAAGGGACGCGCTAATGGAGATCGTGCTCGTCGTAGCGGTCGCCGAGAACGGCGTGATCGGGAGCGACAACGCTATTCCGTGGCGGCTGAAATCCGACCAGCAGCGCTTCAAGGCGATCACGCTGAACAAGCCCGTCGTGATGGGGCGCAAGACCTTTGAGTCCCTGCGCAGGCCGCTGCCGGGCCGCACCAACATCGTGGTGACGCGCGATGCCAACTACCGCGCGCGCGGCGCCATCGTCACGACGTCGTTTGAAAACGCCCGCGCCATTGCGCTTGGTGACGCGCTGCGGCGTTTCGCCACTGAGATTGCAATCATCGGTGGCGCGGAAATCTACGCGCAGTGGATGGGCACCGCCGATCGCCTGGAGATCACCGAGGTCCATGCCCGGCCGGACGGCGACACACGGTTCGACAAAATCGATGCGCAGCAATGGGACGAGGTGGCGCGCGTGCGAAATCCGGCAGGTCCGGACGACAGTGCCGACTTCTCCTATGTGACATATCGTCGGCGCGGCCGGGGTTAACCAATGTTTGCATTGACAATTATGCCCCGGCGCATAGCTCGTCCGGCCAGGAAGCTTGCGTTGTAAGGGCCCTAGCGGTCCCCTATAACCGGGCCGGACATTCGAGGCCGGGCGTCCCGTCCGGACTTGCCGAGGAGATGTTTGATGCCGTGGAAAAATCAAGGCGGGGGGCCCTGGGGCTCGGGTCCGAAAGGGCCATGGGGCACCGGTCCGCAGTCAGCCGGGCCAAGGCCGCCGGATCTTGAGGATCTGCTGCGGCGCGGCCAGGACCGCCTGCAGCAGTGGCTGCCCGGCGGGCATTTCAGCGGCATGGGCGTCGCGCTGGTGCTGGTCGCCGCGCTGGCGATCTGGTTCGCGACCGGCATCTTCCGCGTGCAGTCCGAAGAGCTCGGCGTCGTGCTGCGCTTCGGCAAGTATGTCCGCGATGCGCAGCCGGGCCTCCGCTATCACCTGCCATATCCGATTGAGACAGTGCTGCTGCCGAAAGCGCTGCGCGTCAACACGATCTCGATCGGCATGACGCTGATCGACGATCCCGCTCGCCGCGGCCGCACCATGCGCGACGTGCCGGAAGAGAGCCTGATGCTGACCGGCGACGAGAACATCGTCGACGTCGACTTCACGGTGCTGTGGCGCATCAAGCCGGGTGGGGCCGGCGCCTATCTGTTCAACATCCAGAATCCCGAAGGCACCGTGAAGGCGGTTGCCGAAAGCGCGATGCGTGAGGTGATCGGCCGCTCGCAGATCCAGCCGATCCTGACCGGGGCGCGCAACGTCACCGAGCAGAGCGTCCAGGAGCTGATGCAGAGGACGCTCGATACCTATAACGCGGGTATCCAGATCACGCAGGTGCAGATGCAGAAGGTCGATCCGCCGGCGCAAGTGATCGACGCATTCCGCGACGTGCAGGCGGCGCGCGCCGACCTCGAGCGCAAGCAGAACGAGGCACAGACCTACGCCAACCGGATCGTGCCGGAAGCGCGCGGTCGTTCCGCGCAGATCCTGCAGGCCGCCGAAGGCTACAAGGAGCAGGCGGTCGCCGACGCCAAGGGCCAGAGCGCACGCTTCCTGAAAGTCTATGAAGAGTACAAGAAGGCACCCGACGTGACGCGCGAGCGCATCTATCTGGAGACCATGGAGAAAGTGCTCGGCGGCTCCGAGAAGCTGGTTTATGACGGCGGCCCGGGCCAGAACATCGTGCCCTACCTTCCGCTCGGCGAACTGACGCCGCGGCGTCCGGCGGCACCGGCCACGACCGGCCAGCAGCAGGGAGCCACCCGATGAGGTCCCCCGTCACCGGCATTGTGTCCCTGATCATCCTCTTCATTGTGCTCGCCGTCGGCTACAGCTCGGTGTTCACCGTGCAGCAGACCGAGCAGACCATCGTCTTGCGGTTCGGCGAGCCGGTCGACATCGTCACCGAGCCCGGTCTGCACTTCAAGGCGCCGTGGAATTCGGTGATCAACGTCGACAAGCGCATCCTCGATCTGGAAAACCCGTCGCAGGAGGTGATCGCCTCCGACCAGAAGCGGCTCGTGGTCGACGCCTTCGCGCGCTATCGCATCAAGAACGCGTTGCGCTACTACACCAGCGTCGGCTCGATCCAGGCCGCCAATCTGCAGCTGACCACGCTGCTGAACGCGGCGCTGCGCCGCGTGCTCGGCGAGGTCAACTTCATCACCGTGGTGCGTGACGATCGCGAGAAGCTGATGCAGCGGATTCGCGAGCAGCTCGACAGGGAAGCGGACGGATACGGCATCGAGGTCGTCGACGTCCGAATCCGCCGTGCCGACCTGCCGGAGCAGAACAGCCAGGCCGTCTACAACCGGATGAAGACCGAACGCGAGCGCGAGGCGGCCGAGTTCCGTGCCCAGGGCGACCAGAAGGCGCAGGAGATCCGCTCCAGGGCCGACCGCGAAGCGACCGTGATCGTCGCCGAGGCGAACTCAGCCGCGGACCAGACCCGCGGTGCGGGCGATGCCGAGCGCAACCGCCTGTTCGCCGAAGCCTACGGCAAGGACAAGGACTTCTTCGCGTTCTATCGCTCGATGACGGCCTATGAGAACGGCCTGCGATCCAGCGACACGCGTTTCCTGTTGCGGCCGGACTCGGAATTCTTCAGATACTTCGGCGGCGCAAACGGCAGGTTGCCTGAGGCGGCCGCCGCGCCGAAACAGTAACGTCACGACTTGAACATCAGGACTTGGCGGCGATGCGGATGACGCTTCGCCGCCGACCAAAACAACAAGTATCGAGCGGGAGGCTGCCATCCGATGAAGTCCATAGCGTTCGGCGACTTCCTCATCGGGTTGGGAATCCTGTTCGTCCTCGAAGGCATCCTGTTCGCGGCAAGCCCGGCCTGGATGCGCCGGGCGATGAAGAGCGCGCTGGCGACGCCCGACAACATCCTGCGCATCGTCGGTATCGGCTCGGCGGTCGCCGGGCTTGTGCTGATCTGGGTGGTGCGAAGATAGTCGCCGTTCCGGAGCATGCGAAGCATGACCGCCAATGCGCGATTGCGCATCGGGGAACCTCGAGATTCCCCAAGGCGCAATTGCGCCTCTGGGGTTCAGCCCTGTCGGGCTGCCCCGGAATGACGAGCAAGACTGAACATAATCGTGAGCCTCTCGCAGCCGGTTTTTCGCCGAAATGCCGGGGTGAGATGCTTGCGCCGTATGCCCGTTCGGGCGCACTCTGTAACCAGCTCATTTGAACCCGTTTGCCTGGAGAAACTCCGACATGACCGCTGCCAGACCAGCCCTGAGCCGCCGCTTCCGCATGATGGGAGCCGCGATCTCGATCGGTGCTGCGAGCATGCTGAGCTCCGTGCCGGCGTTCGCACGCGGTCCTGAAGGCATCGCCGACATCGCCGAGAAGGTGATCGACGCCGTCGTCAACATCTCGACGTCGCAGACCGTCGAGGCCAAGGACCGGACGATGCCGCAGCTGCCGCCGGGCTCGCCGTTCGAGGAATTCTTCGACGACTTCTTCAAGAACCGCCGCGGGCCGCCTGGCAAGGGCGGCGACAAGAGCGGTGAGTTCCAGCCACGCAAGACCAACTCGCTCGGCTCGGGCTTCATCGTCGACACCGCGGGCATCGTCGTCACCAACAACCATGTCATCGCCGACGCCGACGAGATCAACGTCATCCTCAACGACGGCACCAAGATCAAGGCCGAGCTGGTCGGCGTCGACAAGAAGACCGACCTCGCGGTCCTGAAATTCAAGCCGTCGAAGCCGCTCACCGCGGTCAAGTTCGGCGACAGCGACAAGATCCGGCTCGGCGACTGGGTGGTCGCGATCGGCAACCCGTTCAGCCTCGGCGGCACGGTGACCGCGGGCATCGTCTCGGCCAAGAACCGCGACATCAGCCAGGGCCCGTATGACAGCTACATCCAGACCGACGCCGCCATCAACCGCGGCAATTCCGGCGGTCCGCTGTTCAACCTCGATGGTGAGGTGATTGGCGTTAACACGCTGATCATCTCGCCGACCGGCGGTTCGATCGGCCTCGGCTTCGCCGTGCCGTCGAAGACCGTGGCCGGCGTCGTCGACCAGCTGCAGAAATTCGGCGAGCTGCGCCGCGGCTGGCTCGGCGTGCGCATCCAGCAGGTCACCGACGAGATCGCCGACAGCCTCAACATCAAGCCGGCGCGCGGCGCGCTGGTTGCCGGTGTCGACGACAAGGGGCCGGCCAAGCCGGCGGGCATCGAGCCCGGCGACGTCGTCGTCAAGTTCGACGGCAAGGACGTCAAGGATCCCAAGGATCTGTCGCGCATCGTTGCCGACACCGCGGTCGGCAAGGAAGTCGACGTCGTCGTCATCCGCAAGGGCAATGAGGAGACCCGCAAGGTCACGCTCGGCCGGCTCGAGGACAACGAGAAGGTTCAGCAGGTCAACGCCAAGTCGAAGGACGACACCGCCGAGAAGCCGGTGACCCAGAAGGCGCTCGGTCTCGACCTCGCCGCGCTGAGCAAGGACCTGCGCACCAAGTACAAGATCAAGGACAGCGTAAAGGGCGTCGTCGTCACCAGCGTCGACGGCAACTCCGATGCCGCCGAGAAGCGGCTGTCGGCGGGCGATGTCATCGTCGAGGTGGCGCAGGAGGCGGTGTCGAGTGCCGCCGACATCAAGAAGCGCGTCGATCAGCTCAAGAAGGACGGCAAGAAGTCGGTGCTGCTGCTGGTCTCGAACGGCGACGGCGAACTGCGCTTCGTCGCGCTCGGCGTGCAGTAGGAGTGTCGTCCCGGCGAAAGCCGGGACCCATACGCCGCGGCCTCTCTTGTTGAGGAAGTGGGCAAGGGCTTTTCTAGGTAACCGGCATCGGTGGTTATGGGTCCCGGCTCCGTGCGCAAGCGCGCACTCGGCCGGGACGACGCCGAGGATCAATTCTCGACGAACTCATCCCGCCGATAGCCCTGCGCGTACAGCAGCGCGGTGAGATCGCCGTGGTCGATCCGGGCCGCGGCCGCGGCCGCGACCGCCGGCTTGGCGTGATAGGCAACGCCGAGGCCCGCAGCCTGGATCATGCCGAGATCGTTGGCGCCGTCGCCCACCACCAGCGTGTCGATCTCGTCGAGATCGAAGGATTCGGTGAGCTCGATCAGGGTGGCGAGCTTGGTGGCGCGGCCGAGGATCGGTTCGACCACCTCGCCGGTCAACTTGCCGCCTGCGACCTGCAGCTGGTTGGCGCGGTTCTCCTGAAAGCCGACCTTCGCCGCGACGACCTTGGTGAACAAGGTGAAGCCGCCCGAGATCAGGCAGGTATAGGCGCCGTGCGCGCGCATGGTCATGACCAGTTCGCGGCCGCCCGGCGTCAGCGTGATCCGCTTGTCGAGCACCTCGTCGACCACGCCGACCGGGAGGCCCTTGAGCAGCGCCACCCGCTCGCGCAGCGCGGATTCGAACTCGATCTCGCCGCGCATCGCGCGCTCGGTGATCGCGGCGACATGGGCCTTGAGCCCGGCGAAGTCGGCGAGCTCGTCGATGCACTCCTGGCCGATCATGGTGGAATCCATGTCGGCCAGAAAAAGCTTCTTGCGCCGGGCGATGCGAGGCTGCACGACAATGTCGATCGGCAGGTCGCCGCGGGCCTGGCGAAGGCGTTCCTCGATCGCCTTGATACCGTCCCTGCTGCTGTCCTCGCTGTCGAACGGAATGTCGGCGGCGACTTCGTTGAACAGCCACTGCGCCGGGCCGGGTGAGGGCAGCACGGCCCGCGCACCGTCGACGATGGTGGAGTCGAGCGCGGGGCTTGCCGGATTGCAGATCAGCGTGGCAACGAGGGACATGCAGGCGCATTCGGGATTGTTGAACAAGGCAGTGCTTATCGCAGGGCCGACCGCCAGCGGCAAGTCGGCGCTGGCGCTCGAGCTCGCGCAGCGGACCGACGGGGTCGTGATCAACACCGACTCCATGCAGGTCTATCGTGACCTCCGGATCATCACCGCGCGGCCGACCGCAGGCGAAGAGGCGCTGGTTCCGCACCGGCTCTACGGCCATGTCGACGCCGGCGTGAATTTTTCCGCCGGCGCCTGGGTGGCCGATGCGGCGAAGGTGCTCGGCGAGGCGCGTGCGCAAGGACGGCTGCCGATCTTCATCGGCGGCTCGGGCCTTTATTTCAAGGCGCTGACGCGCGGCTTGTCGGCGGTGCCGCCGATCCCGGCTGATGTGCGCGACGACGTGCGCGCACGGCTCGAGCAACGCGGCGTCGAGGCGCTGCATGCCGAGCTTGCCGAGCGCGATCCGGTGTCGGCCGAACGGCTGAAGCCGCGCGACCGCACCCGCATCGCGCGGGCGCTCGAGGTGGTCGAGGCCACCGGCCGCCCGCTGCCGGACTGGCATCGCGAGGGCCTGCCGCCTCTGCTGCCGCCGGGCGATTTTCATGCGCTGTTCCTCGCGCCGGAGCGCGAGACGCTCTATGCACGGATCGACGCCCGGTTCGGTGTCATGCTCGATACCGGCGCGCTCGACGAGGTCGCGGCGCTGGCGGCCCGTGGGCTCGATCCGCTGCTGCCGGCGATGAAGGCCCATGGGGTGCCGGCGCTGATCCGGCACCTCAAGGGCGAGATCAGCCGCGAGGAGGCGGCTGAGATCGGCCGGGCCGACACCCGCCATTATGCGAAGCGCCAGTTCACCTGGTTTCGCCATCAGCTCCCGGAGTTCGAATGGGTGGTGCCGGAAGCTGGCCGGGAATGGCTGGAGAGCCGGGTCCGGTAGCCCGGGCCAGCTTCCCGCACGCCCGTCAGCCATGCGCGTTCGCCTGCGCAAAAACACTCGCCGAACGAGCGGAACCCCGGTAGAGTACGGAAATCGCGAAAGTGCTTGCCTTGCCTTGACATTCAGGCTTTGGCCGCTATGTTCGCGCAACCTTTGGGAAGACTGGGTCGTCTCGTGCGCAACATTATTACCAAGCTGCTTATCGCCGTCGTACCCAGGCACACCGCCGGGGATGGCTAGCGGCCATCCAAATTCGGGCGGTGTGCATGGGGCCTCTGGGGCCCCTTTTTATTGCCCGAAGCCGAACTGACGAGAACTGACAAAAGCCGCGCAAAAACAAGCGCATCCGGAGCGAACCATGACCGACAAGAGCCACGATCCCAATCAGATGACCGGCGCCGCGATGATCGTGCGCGCGCTCATCGATCACGGCGTGCAACATGTCTTCGGCTATCCCGGCGGTGCGGTGCTCCCGATCTATGACGAGATCTTCCAGCAGAGCGAAGTCGAGCACATCCTGGTCCGCCACGAGCAGGGCGCCGGCCATGCCGCCGAAGGCTATGCGCGCTCGACCGGCAAGCCCGGCGTGGTGCTGGTGACGTCGGGCCCGGGCGCCACCAACATGGTGACGCCGCTGACCGACGCGCTGATGGATTCGATCCCGCTGGTCTGCATCACCGGCCAGGTGCCGACCCACCTGATCGGCAACGACGCCTTCCAGGAGTGCGATACGGTCGGCATCACGCGGCCCGCCACCAAGCACAACTGGCTGGTTCGCGACGTCAACGACCTCGCCAGGGTGCTGCACGAGGCTTTCTATGTCGCCACCACCGGCCGGCCCGGCCCGGTCGTGGTCGACGTGCCGAAGGACGTGCAGTTTGCGACCGGCACCTATCATCCGCCGCGCAAATCGGACGTGCACATCTCCTACACGCCGCGCGTCAAGGGCGACGCGACCCAGATCCGCAAGGCGGTGGCGCTGCTCGCCAACGCAAAGCGTCCGGTGATCTATTCCGGCGGCGGTGTGATCAATTCGGGTCCCGAGGCCTCGAAACTGCTGCGCCAGCTGGTGGAGGCGACCGGCTTCCCGATCACCTCGACCCTGATGGGGCTGGGCGCATATCCCGCCTCGGGCCCGAACTGGCTCGGCATGCTGGGCATGCACGGCACCTACGAAGCCAACATGACGATGCATGATTGCGACGTCATGCTGTGCGTCGGCGCGCGCTTCGACGACCGCATCACCGGCCGTACCGACGCGTTCTCGCCGGGCTCGAAGAAGATCCACATCGACATCGACCCGTCCTCGATCAACAAGAACATCCGCGTCGACGTGCCGATCATCGGCGACGCCGGCAACGTGCTCGGCGATTTGCTGCAGGTGTTCAAGGCCGAAGCCAAGAAGCCGGACATCAAGTCGTGGTGGCAGCAGATCGCGCAATGGCGCGCGCGCAACTCGCTGTCCTACCGCAAGAACAACGATATCATCCTGCCGCAATACGCGATCCAACGCCTGTTCGAGCTGACCCGCGGCAAGGACACCTACATCACGACCGAGGTCGGTCAGCACCAGATGTGGGCCGCGCAGTTCTTCGGCTTCGAGGAGCCGCACCGCTGGATGACCTCGGGCGGTCTCGGCACCATGGGCTACGGCCTGCCGGCCGCGGTCGGCGTGCAGGTGGCGCATCCGGACAGCCTGGTGATCGACATCGCCGGCGACGCCTCGGTGCAGATGACGATTCAGGAGATGTCGACGGCGGTCCAGTTCGAGCTGCCGATCAAGATCTTCATCCTGAACAACCAGTACATGGGCATGGTTCGGCAATGGCAGCAGCTGCTGCACGGCAACCGCCTGTCGCACTCGTACTCCGAGGCGCTGCCGGACTTCGTCAAGCTGGCCGACGCCTATGGCTGCGTCGGCCTGCAGGCGACCAAGCCGTCCGATCTCGACGGCGCGATCAAGGAGATGATCTCGATCAAGCGCCCGGTGCTGTTCGACTGCCGCGTCGCCGCGCTGGAGAACTGCTTCCCGATGATCCCGTCGGGCAAGGCGCACAACGAGATGCTGCTGCCGGAAGAGGCGACCGACGAGGCCACCGCAAAGGCCTTCTCCGGTGGCAAGGCGCTGGTGTGATGATGGATCGGCGCGGAGCACTCTCTCTTCACCTCGCCCCGCTTGCGGGGAGAGGTCGGATTGCGCGCGAGCGCAATCCGGGTGAGGGGGAGTCTCCGCGAGTCCGTCTCTCACCGCTTTCTTGGAGGCAGCCCCTCACCCCAACCCTCTCCCCGCGAAGAGCGGGGCGAGGGAGCCTATCGCGCGCCCGGATGGAGGGCGGCTCCCATGTTTGACCTCAACGAGCTCGAGCGCGCGCACCGGATCGTCGGCACCGCAATGCCGGCGACGCCGGCGCACGCCTGGCCGCTGCTCGCCGAGCGGCTCGGCACCGAGGTCGTGGTCAAGCATGAGAACCACACGCCGACCGGCGCCTTCAAGGTGCGCGGCGGCCTGGTCTATCTCGAGCGGCTGAAGCGCGAGCGGCCCGACGTGCCCGGCATCATCTCGGCGACGCGCGGCAATCACGGCCAGAGCCTGGCGTTCGCGGCAGGGCGTCATGGCGTGCCGGCGACGATCTACGTGCCGTGCGGCAACTCGGTCGAGAAGAACCGCGCCATGCACGCGTTCGGTGCCGAGCTCGTCGAGCACGGTGACGACTTCCAGGCCGCGCGGGAAGAGGCCGAGCGCCGCGCCCAATTCGCCGGCCTGCACATGGTGCCGTCGTTCCACCCGGACCTCGTGCTGGGTGTCGCGACCTACGCGCTCGAGCTGTTCCGTACCGCGCCCGATCTCGACATTCTCTATGTGCCGATCGGGCAGGGCTCCGGCATCTGCGGCTGCATCATGGCGCGCGACCTGCTCGGACTGAAGACCGAGATCGTCGGCGTGCAGTCGACCGAGGCGCCGTCCTACGCGCTGTCGTTTGCGGCCGGAAAGATCGTTACCACCGAGACCAGCAACACCCTTGCCGACGGCATGGCGACGCGGATTCCAGACGCGGATGCGTTCGCGTTGATCTGCCAGGGGGCGTCCCGCATCGTGCAGGTCAGCGACGACGAGGTCGGGCAGGCGATCCGCGCCTACTGGACCGACACCCATAATCTCGCCGAGGGCGCGGGCGCTGCGGCGCTTGCGGCCGCGCTGCAGGAAAAGAGCAGGCTCGCCGGCAAGCGGGTCGGCCTGATCCTGAGCGGCGGCAATATCGATTTCGATCTGTTCCGGACCTGGATCGGGACGGATGCTGCGCCGGCCGCCCAGCGGGCGGTGGCGTGAACAGAATGTAAGGGGACGACCATGAACCAGCCCGCATCCGCCTACTTCCTCGAAGAGCGTCACGATCCCAACGAGACGCATACTTTGTCCGTGCTCGTGCAGAACGAGCCCGGCGTGCTCGCGCGCGTGATCGGCCTGTTCTCCGGCCGCGGCTACAACATCGAGAGTCTCACCGTCTCGGAGACCGAGAGCCAGAAACATCTCTCGCGGATCACGATCGTCACCACCGGCACGCCGATGGTGATCCAGCAGATCAAGCATCAGCTCGACCGCATGATCCCGGTCTACCGCGTCGTCGACATGACGCTGACCGGCAGCTCGATCGAGCGCGAGCTCGCGATGGTCAAGGTGCGGGGCGGTGGCGATCACCGCGTCGAGGCGCTGCGGCTGGCGGACGCGTTCCGCGCCCGGGTGATCGACGCCACGACCGAGAGCTTTGTGTTCGAGATCACGGGCAATTCGTCCAAGATCAGTCAGTTCATCGACCTGATGCGTCCGTTGGGCCTGGTCGAGGTGTCACGAACCGGGGTGGCCGCGATCACGCGTGGGCCGGAAGGGATGTGAGTCATGTTGGCGCGCGACTGGTACTACACGCAACGGCGGCAGGTCGGTCTCGATACCGCGGTGGCCTCGATCTATGACGTCAGCGAGGACAGTGATGTCCGTGCCCGCCAGGCGCTGACCATGCTCGGCGTCAAGCCGGGCTGGCGGATCGCGGATATCGGCTGCGGCAACGGCGTGCTGGCCACCGAGGCGGCGCTGATGGGCGCCGAGGTCGATGCCATCGACATCTCGCCGGCGATGATCGGGCTTGCCGAAATCTATGCGCGCGACCGCAAGGCGAAGATCCGGACCCAGCCGGCCGGCCTGTTGTCGTTCGCCTATCAACCGAATTCCTACGACCTCATCGTCAGCGAGTTCACGCTGCACCATCTGCCGGACTTCTGGAAGGCAGTGGCGCTGTCGCGAATCTTCAACGCGTTGAAGCCCGGCGCAAACTTCTATCTGCGCGACATGGTGTTCGTCGGTATGCCCGACGGTGTCGATCGCGATGTCGAAGGATGGGCCGACTTCTCGATCAAGAATCACGGTTTCGAGCGCGAAAGCGTGATCACCCATATGCGCGACGAATACTCGACCTTCGGCTGGGTGATGGAGCGCATGCTGACCGAGACCGGTTTCACGCTGGTCTCCGTTGATTACCACGCGCCGCTGCACGGCACCTATCTGCTGCGCAAACCGAAGCCCGACGAACAGATCTAGATCCCGACCGAAACGGAAGCAAAAGAAGAACAACAATGAAGCCGGCCGATGTTGGCATCGCCGTCATGGTCGCGGTGATCTGGGGGCTTGCGTTCGTCGCACGCCGGATCGCGCTCGATGAGTTCTCGCCGGAGCTGATGACGACGCTGCGCTTCGCCATCGCCGCGCTGCCGTGCCTGTTCCTGCGCAAGCCCGGCGTTTCCTGGCCGCTTCTGATCGCGATTAGCGCCACGCTGTTCCTCGGCCAGTTCCTCGCACAGGCCTTTGCGATCGCGCATAGCGTTCCGGTCGGGCTTTCCAGCGTGATCGTGCAGAGCCAGGCGCTGTTCACCATCGCCTTTGCTGCCTTGGCTTTCGGTGAAATCCCGACGCGGATCCAGGCGATCGGCATCGCGATCGCCGCGCTCGGCCTGCTGATGATCTGCGGGACGGTCGGCTACGATTTCAGCGTCGCCGCGTTTGCGATCATCATGATCTGTCCGATCAGCTTCGCGATCGGCAATCTTCTTCTGCGGCAGGCGAACGGCGCGCCGATGTTCGATCTGTTCGCCTGGCTGTGCCTGTCCGCCGCGGTGCCGCTTGCGGTGCTGACCTTGATCACCAACGGCCCGCAGCCGACCTGGCATGCGCTGACCCATATGTCGCTGACCGGGCTCGTCTGCATGCTCTGTCTCGGCGGCATCTCGACCAGCATCGCATACTGGCTGTGGGGCCGCCTGCTGCGGGATTATCCGGCGGCGCAGGTGGTGCCGTTCGCGCTGCTGGTGCCGTTCGTCGGCTCCGCCGCCTCCAGCATCGTGTTCGGCGAGACATTCGGGCCGCTGCGACTGGCCGGCATGGTCACTGTGATCGCCGGCATCGCCGTGATGCTGCTGTCGAAACGGCCAAAAGCTCTGCCGAAAGTCGCGTGAGGGCGCAATGTCGAATTCGCTGCTGTTCGCCTTTGTCGTGTTCGCCGTCGTGATGTTCTTCACGCCGGGCCCCAACAACATCATGCTGCTGTCGTCGGGGCTGACCTACGGCTTCCGCCGCACGGTGCCCCACATCGCCGGCATCACGGTTGGCTTCGCCTTCATGGTCGGCGCGGTCGGCGTCGGGTTAGGGGCCGTTTTCATCGCCTATCCGGTGCTGCAGACGATCCTGAAATATGGCGGCGTCGTCTACCTGATCTATCTCGCCGCCGTCATCGCCATGGCCGAGCCGCCCTCAGCGGACAAGGACGACAGGGGCGGCCGCGGCCCGATGACGTTCTGGGGCGCCGCCATGTTCCAGTGGATCAACGCCAAGGGCTGGGTGATGGTGATCGGCACCATCACGGCCTATGCGGCGATTGCCGCCTTTCCTTGGAACATCGCGATCCAGGTCGGCCTGAGCCTGATCCTGGGTACGGTGTCCTGCGTCGTCTGGGCGCTGTTCGGGACCGCCTTGCGGCCGGTCCTGACCTCGCCCCGGGCGATCCGCGCCTTCAATGTGGTGATGGCCATCCTGCTGCTGGCCTCGCTCTATCCGGTCTTCATGGACGCATGATGCCGCACCGCGCCATGCGAGATGAGGGTTTCCCCTGAGGGGGAAAATGCTCTAGACAACGCCGGAAATTCGCGGGCGCCCGGCGGTTCTGACCTTCCGAAAGCCTGATTCATCGGCCGATTTTGGCCCCCTTCAAACGAGGAAACCACGATGCGAGTTTACTACGATCGCGATGCCGACCTGAACCTGATCAAGGGCAAAAAGGTCGCCATCGTCGGCTACGGCAGCCAGGGCCACGCCCATGCGCTGAACCTGAAGGATTCAGGCGTCAAGGAAGTGGCGATTGCGCTGCGCAAGGGTTCGGCCTCGGCCAAGAAGGCCGAGAACGCCGGCTTCAAGGTGATGGAAGTCGCCGAAGCCGCCAAGTGGGCCGACCTCGTCATGATGCTGACCCCGGACGAACTGCAGGGCGACATCTATCGCGAGCACCTGCACGACAACATGAAGAAGGGCGCGGCGCTCGTGTTCGCCCACGGCCTCAACGTGCACTTCAACCTGCTCGATCCGCGCGCCGACCTCGACGTGCTGATGATCGCGCCGAAGGGCCCCGGCCACACCGTGCGCTCGGAATACCAGCGCGGCGGCGGCGTGCCCTGCCTGATCGCGATCGCCAAGGATTCGTCGGGCAACGCCCATGACCTCGGCCTCAGCTATGCCTCGGCGATCGGCGGCGGCCGCGCCGGCATCATCGAGACCACCTTCAAGGAAGAGTGCGAGACCGACCTGTTCGGCGAGCAGGTGGTGCTCTGCGGCGGCCTGGTCGAGCTGATCAAGGGCGGCTACGAGACGCTGGTCGAGGCCGGCTACGCGCCCGAGATGGCCTATTTCGAGTGCCTGCACGAAGTGAAGCTGATCGTCGACCTGATCTATGAAGGCGGCATCGCCAACATGAACTACTCGATCTCCAACACCGCCGAATACGGCGAGTACGTCACCGGTCCGCGCATCGTCACGGCCGAGACCAAGGCCGAGATGAAGCGCGTGCTCGCCGACATCCAGGGCGGCAAGTTCGCCCGCGACTGGATGCTCGAGAACAAGGTCAACCAGACCTCGTTCAAGGCCACCCGTGCCAAGCTCGCGCAGCATCCGATCGAGGAAGTCGGCGCCAAGTTGCGCGACATGATGCCCTGGATCAAGAAGGGTGCGCTGGTCGACAAGAGCAAGAACTAAGGCGGAAATTGCAGGGCGAGTGCGGTTCGCTTGCCCTGCACGCCAAAAGCAAAAAGGGTGGGCGCGTTGCCCACCCTTTTTCTTTGTCGCAGAGGCGCGGAGGCCTAAAGCGTGATGGCATTAAGTTCGATAGCCTGAATTTTTGAGGTAGTTGGCACATTCCTCGGAGGTGAAGGCGT
>NZ_JASAUT010000062.1:0-45472 GCF_029952935.1 Bradyrhizobium sp. Mp19
AGAGAATCATTCGACTCACCGTTCCGCAAACGGAAACGCCTCAAATCACATAGATTCACAGCCTCTCAGGGTGACGGTGAGAGTGATCCATAGGGAACAACAAAGCGGCGCGTGCTCAACCTCTTGAAGAAGCAGTTGGATCACGGGCACGGCACCGCGCGGCTTTGCCGCGCCGCCTGCGTAACCGAACCTTGTTTTCACCTGTCACCATTGCGGTGTATCCTGACGGCAAGCGAACCTTGGCCGGCGGCACTCGCAAGAGGCATTTTTCGATCCGGAATAGTTCTTGCTGCTGCGTGCCGCCATGCCGTGTTGATCTACACCAGGCAATCAGGAGGCAGCCGATGACGATGAGGCCAGATCCTACGTTCCACGCGTCGCCGAAGCTCGCGATGGAAGCGCCGGCCGAGAGCTTCGCCTACACCGTGCTGCTCAGTCCGGATTTTTCAAAGCCGGACGCACTCGCGGTGATCGACGTCAAGCCCGGCTCTCCGACCTACAGCAAGATCGTCCATACGGTGACGATGCCCAACAAGGGCGACGAGTTCCACCATTTCGGGTGGAACGCCTGCTCGTCGGCGCTGTCCCCGCTGGCCGGACACGCCTTCCTCGAGCGTCGCTATCTCATCATCCCCGGCATGCGATCCTCCCGGATCTATATCGTCGACACCAAGCCGGACCCGACGCAAGCGAAGATCCACAAGATCATCGAGCCCGAGGAAATCTTCAAGAAGACCGGCTACTCGCGACCGCACACCATCCACTGCGGGCCGGAAGGCATCTATGTCAGCACGCTCGGCGGAAGCGGCAAGGACGGCACCGATGGGCCGCCCGGCATCTTCATCATGGACTGCCAGACATTCGAGGTGCTCGGCCGCTGGGAGATCGATCGTGGTCCGCAGACCAAGCATTATGACTTCTGGTGGAACCTGCCGCGCGACTACATGGTGAGCAGCGAGTGGGCCCTGCCGCCGCAGTTCGAGAACGGCATCGTGCCGGAAGACCTGCTGTCGAACAAATACGGCCACCGCCTGCATTTCTGGGACCTGCGCGCCCGACGCAACGTCCAGACCATCGACCTCGGCGCCAACCATCAAATGGCGCTGGAGGTGCGTCCGGCACACGATCCGGTTCGCGAACACGGCTTCGTTGGCGTCGTGGTCGACACCACGAACCTCGAGGGTTCGATCTGGACCTGGTGGCGCGAGGGCGGCAAGTTTCACATCGAGAAGACGGTGACGATCCCACCCGAGCCTGCATCGAAAGACCAGCTGCCGCCGCTGTTGCAGGGTTTCGGGGCCGTACCTCCGCTGGTGACCGATATCGACTTGTCGATGGATGACAAGTTTCTCTACGTCGCCTGCTGGGGCACCGGCGAGATGCGCCAATACGATGTCAGCGATCCGCGCAAGCCGAAGCTCGCCGGATCGGTCCGCATCGGCGGCATCGTTCGTCGCGCGCCTCACCCGAACGGACAGGCTTTTGCCGGCGGACCGCAGATGGTCGAGATCAGCCGCGACGGCAAGCGGGTGTACTGGACCAATTCGCTCTATTCGACCTGGGACAACCAGTTCTACCCGCAAGGCATTCCCGGCGCCGAGGTGATGGCGAATGCAAGCCCGGGCGGAGGCCTCGAACTGGCGAAGGACTACTGGGTCAGCTTCCCCGACGGCTACCGGGCGCACCAGATCCGGCTCGATGGCGGTGATTGCTCCACCGACTCCTTCTGCTATCCGTCGGTCTAGAGCGTTTTCGAGCGAAGTGGGTACCGGCTCGCGTGAAGAAAACGCGTCAAAACAAAAACCCAGAGACCGTTCCGATTCGATCGGAACGGAAAAGGCCCTGACGTGAGCCCGGCCGACTGGACTCCGGCCTGGCTGTGGCTGGCGGTCATCGCGAGTGGCCTCTACCACGGGATCAACCCGGGCATGGGCTGGCCGCTCGCCGTTTCTGCGGGATTGATGCAGAGGAGTTCGCGCGCGCTGGTGACCGCGCTTGGCCCGCTCGCGATCGGTCATCTGCTGGCGATGCTGCTGGTGATCCTTCCGTTCGCGCTGCTGATCACCGTCGTCGAATGGCAGCGCACGATCCGGATCGGCGCCAGCCTGCTCGTCATCCTGTTCGGTGTCTATCGGCTGATCGACCGGCGCCATCCGCGGGCCCTGGTGCGGATACCGCCGACGCAACTCGCTTTGTGGTCCTTTGCCGTGGCGATCGCCCATGGCGCGGCGCTGATGCTGGTGCCGATCTATCTCGGGCTATGCCGCGAGGCTGAAGCCGACCAAGGCCATGCGGCCGCCAACAGCCTGATCGACACCAGCCTCACGATGGCCGTGCTGGTCTCGATCGTCCATGCCGGCGCGATGATCGCCGCCGGCGGATGCCTGGCGTGGCTGGTCTACCGCTACCTCGGCCTCAAATTCGTGGCCCGGAGCTGGTTCAACCTGGACACGGTTTGGGCGCTCAGCCTGGTGCTGGTGGGTGTCGTTGCGCTGGTGCTTGCTCTTGCAACGTAGTCCGAATGCGGCACGCCGCCCAATCGGCATGGTTGCGGAGGTCGTGACGACGTGAGGCACGATAGATGACCCGTCATCCCCGCGCAACGGCTTTGCCGTTGTCGCTGGAGGTGCACGCGCAAGCGTGCCTCGAAGGGTGAACGGCCCGCGGCAGACAGCCGGGCCGTCGACCCTTCGAGACGCCACGCTCCGCGCGGCTCCTCAGGGTGACGGTGATAGATTGTGTCAGCGAAGCTTGCCGAGCAGCGCGATCAGCGTCTCGCGCTCCTTGGCGTCCAGCGGTGCCAGCGTTTCCCTGGAGATCGCAAACGCATTCGGCGCGGCCTTGTCGGCCATCTGCTGGCCGGCGCGCGTCAGGCTCACGAGCAGCCGGCGGCCGTCGTCGGGATCGGGCGCGGTCTCGGTCAGGCCGCGCGCGGTTAGGCGATCGATCACGCCCTTGATGGTCGCAACATCCATCGAGGTCAGCCGCCCAAGCTGGTTCTGCGAGCAGGCGCCGACCTCAGACAGCTTCGACAGCGCCGCCCACTGCGTCGGCGTCAGATTGATGCCGATCTCGCGGGCGAAGATCACGGCGTGGCGCTGCGACACCTGGCGCAGGATGAAGCCGATCTGCTCGTCCAGCACGTATCCCGGCTTGGTCGCCCTCCCGTTTCGCTTCGGTGCCGCACTCCTCGCCATCGTCCACCCCGCCCGTTACAGCGACAGATGCGCGTCGCGGACATCCGGACGCGCATCGAGTTCCGCCATGGTGCCGCCGAAACAGATCCGGCCGCGCTCGATGATGTAGGCGCGATCCGAGATCAGCCGGGCGAAATGCAGATTCTGCTCGGAGACGACGATGCTGACGCCCTCTTTCTTCATCGCCAGGATCGCATCGACCATCTGCTCGACGATTTTCGGCGACAGCCCCTCCGAGGGCTCATCGAGCAGCACCAGCGACGGATTGCCCATCAGCGTGCGCGCGATCGTCAGCATCTGCTGCTCGCCGCCGCTCATGCGCCCGCCGGGCCGGCCGCGCATCTCGCCGAGGTTCGGGAACAGCTTGAACAGTTTTTCGCGATCCCATTGCGGCGCGCCTGCCCGCTTCGGCTGGCGGCCGACCTCGAGATTCTCCTCGACCGTCAAATCCGTGAAGATGCGCCGCTCCTCCGGGACGTAGCCGAGCCCGCCGCGCACGATCGCATGCGTCGGCAAATCGGAGACGTCCCTGCCCTCGAACATGACGCGGCCGGAGCGGTTCTCGACCAGGCCGACGATGGAGCGGAACGTGGTCGACTTGCCGGCGCCGTTGCGCCCGAGCAAGGCAACCACCTCGCCCTCGCCGACCTCGAGCGCGATGTCGAACAGGATATGCGCCGGGCCGTAGAAGCTGTTGAGATCCTTTACCGTCAGCTTCATGCCGATGTTCCCTCGCGGTGCCGGGCGTCATAGACGAGGCCTTCGCCGAGATAGATCGCGCGCACCTGGGCGTTGCCGCGGACTTCCTCGGGCGAGCCTTCGGCGATCAGGCTGCCGCGGTTCAGCACCAGGATGCGGTCGGCATGCTCGAACACCACGTCCATGTCGTGCTCGGTGAACAGCACGCCGATCGACTGCTCGCGCGCGATCCGCGCCGTCAGCCGCATCAGCTCGACGCGCTCGCGCGGCGCCATGCCGGCGGTCGGCTCGTCCATCAAGAGCAGCTTCGGCTGGTTGGCGAGCGCGATCGCAAGCTCGAGCCGCTTGACGTCACCATAGGCGAGCTCGCCGCACGGCCGCTCCGCGTAGGCGCCCATGCCGACCAGATCGAGCAGCCGTCCGGCCTCGTCGCGGGCGTGACGCGCGGTCGAGGCCCACAGGTTGAGCAGTTGCCCGCCATGCGAGACCAGCGCGACCTGCACGTTTTCGCGTACCGTCATGGTGGGGAATGTCGCCGCGATCTGAAAGGTGCGGCCGACGCCCATGCGCCAGATCACGCGCGGCTTCTTGCCGGTGGTCTCCGCGCCCAGCACGCGGATGCGGCCGCTGTCCGGAATGTTCTGGCCGTTGAGCATGTCGAAGCAGGTGCTCTTGCCCGCGCCGTTCGGCCCGATCAGCGCCAAAATCTCGCCGGCGCGCAGCTCGAAGGAGACGCCGCGCACGGCATGCACGCCGCCGTAGGATTTGGTCAGCCCCTCGACCGACAGCAATGTGGGAACCATGCTCATTCGGCGCTCTCGATGCGGGAGGTCAGCAAGGGCGATACCGACGACGAGGACTTGCGCCGGCGATGCATGAAGGCTTCCAGCGTGCCGACGATGCCTTTCGGGAACGCGACCACGATCAGCACGACGAAGCCGCCGAGCACGAGTTTCGACCAATCGGTCTGGCTGACCAGCCAGATGTTGAGCGCCTTGTAGACGATGGCCCCGACCACCGCGCCCGACACCGTCTCGACGCCGCCGAGCAGCACCATGACCAGCGCATCGACCGACAGCGAGATGCCCATATTGTCGGGGAACACGCTGCCCTTGAGATAGGCGAACAGCGCGCCGGCCAGGCCGGCGACCGTGCCCGCGATCACGAAGGCGGTCCACTGGATGCGCTTGCCGTCGATGCCGATGGCTTCGCTGCGCAGCGGCGAATCGCGCGTCGCGCGCAGCGCAAAGCCGAACGGCGAGAACACGATGATGCGGAGGATCACGACCGCGAGCGCGGCGATGCCGAGCGACAGCCAGTAGAAATGCGACGGGCTCGCCGCCCATTTTTCCGGCCAGACGCCGAGGATGCCGTTGTCGCCGCCGGTGACCGACACCCACTGGAACGCGATCGACCAGACGATCTGGGCAAAGGCCAAGGTCAGCATCGCGAAATAGACCCCGGAGAGCTGCACCGCGAAGAAGCCGAATACGGCGGCGCCGGCGAGCCCGAGCAGCGGCCCGAGCAGCAGGCAGGCGATCATCGGCAAGCCGGCCATCTTGGCGAGTAGCGCCACGCCATAGGCGCCGAGCCCGAAATAGGCCGCGTGGCCGAACGAGGCGAGCCCGCCGACCGACATCAGGAAGTGCAGGCTGACCGCAAAGATCACGAAGATCGCGATCTCCGAGCCGACCGTGAGCACGTAATTCCCGGCGACGAACGGCAGCGCGGCGGCGAGCACGAGCACGGCGATCGCGGCGAACCGCTCGTTCATCGTCAGCGGACGCCACGGATTGACGGTGAGACCCGGCGTGCGCCGTGCCGGCGCCTCCGGCTTGCCGAACAGCCCCCACGGCCGGACGATCAGCACCACCGCCATCACCAGGAAGACCAGGATGATGGAGATCTTCGGGAAGATCAGGATGCCGAAGGCGTTGAGCTCCGACACCAGCACCGCCGCGACGAACGCGCCGATGATGCTGCCGAGGCCGCCGATCACGACCACGACGAAGACCTCGACGATGACGCGCAGATCCATCGCGTGATTGACCGCATCGCGCGGAATCTGCAGCGCGCCGCCGAGCGCGGCGAGGAAGACGCCGAGCGCGAACACGCTGGTGAACAGCCATTTCTGATTGACGCCGAGCGCCGCGACCATGTCGCGGTCCTGCGTCGCGGCGCGCACCAGCACGCCCCAGCGGGTGCGCTGGAACAACAGCCAGAGCACGCCGAGCACGACCGGCCCGAGCACGATCAGGAACAGATCATAGCTCGGTATATTCTGGCCGAAGAAATCGATCGCGCCCTTGAAGCCGGGCGCGCGGCGGCCGACCAGATCGTCCGGGCCCCAGATCAGCACTACGAGATCCTCGACCATCAGCGTCAGGCCGAAGGTGGCGAGCAACTGGAACAGCTCCGGCGAATGATAGATCCGGCGCAGCAGCACCATCTCGACCAGCACACCGATCGCAGCAACCGCCAGCGCGGCAACGACGATGCTGCCCCAGAAGCCGAGCGCGCCGGAAAAGCGCTCGGTCAGCGTGAAGGCGACATAGGCGCCGAGCATGTAGAACGCGCCATGCGCGAAATTCACGATCCGCGTCACGCCGAAGATGATCGACAGACCCGAAGCGACCAGGAACAGCGACGCCGCGCTGGCAAGACCGGTCAGGAACTGGACGACATAGAAGGCCATGGGCGGTCCGCTTCAACGTGAACTTGCATCAGGGCCTCATCCTTCGAGACGGCGCTCCGCGCCTCCTCAGGATGAGGAGCGAGACCCTCATGGTGAGGAGCGCGGCAACGCCGCGCGTCTCGAACCACGAGGCCCCGCTATATTCGCAACCTCAATCCTTCGGCCGCAGCTTCTCGATCTCGGCATCGCTGGGCAGATAGTCCGCCCCCTTGCGATAGGCGGTGTCGACCATGATGCCCTTGCCGTCCTTCAGTGCGGTCTTGCCGGTGAAGGCGCCCAGCGTCGACTGGTGATCGATCTTGCGGAAGGTGATCTCGCCGAACGGCGACGGCATCGAGATGCCCTCCGCCGCCGCGATCAGCTTCTCCGGATCGCTCGAGCCGGCCTTGGCGAGGATCGCCGCCGCCGCCTCGATGGTCTGGTAGCCGACGATCGAGCCGAGCCGCGGATAGTCGTTGTACTTGGCCTGGTAGGCCTTCAGGAACGCGTCATGCTCCGGCGTCTTGATCGCGTACCAGGGATAGCCGGTGACGATCCAGCCCTCCGGCGTCTCGTCCTTGAGCGGATCGAGATATTCCGGCTCGCCGGTCAGGAAGCTCACCACGGTCCGGCCCTTGAACAGGCCGCGGGTGTTGCCTTCGCGCACGAGCTTGACGAGGTCGGCGCCGAAGGTGACGTTGAGGATCGCTTCCGGGTTCGCCGCGGCAACCGCCTGCACCACCGGACCGGCGTCGATCTTGCCCTGCGGCGGCCACTGCTCGTCGACCCACTGGATATCGGGCCGCTTTGCCGACATCAGCTTCTTGAACACCGCCACCGCCGACTGGCCGTATTCATAGTTCGGCGCGATCGTCGCCCAGCGTTTTGCGGGCAGTTTTGCGGCTTCTTCCACCAGCATTGCCGCCTGCATGTAGTTCGACGGACGCAGGCGGAACGTGTAGCGGTTGCCTTTCGACCACGTGATCGCGTCGGTCAAAGGTTCGGCCGCAAGGAAAAACACCTTCTTCTGGTTGGCGAAGTCAGAAACCGCAAGGCCGATGTTGGAGAGGAACGTGCCGGTGAGCATCGCGACGTTCTCGCTCGACACCAGTTCGTTGGCCGCGGTCTGCGCATCCGCCGGCCTGCCGCCGTCGTCCTTGGAAATGACCACGAGCTTCTTGCCGCCGATGCCGCCGGCCGCGTTGATCTCTTCCACCGCGAGCTGCCAGCCCTTGCGATAGGGCTCGGTGAACGCCGGCAGCAGCGAGTAACTGTTGATCTCGCCGATCTTGATTTCGCTCTGCGCCAAGGCCTGCGTTGTCATGGCACTCGTTGCCATGGTCGCGACCGCGATCGCCAATCCCGCCCCTACGAAATAACCACGCATCCCGTCCTCCAGTTTTTCTTCAAAGAGATTATCGCAATCCGTCTTCGCCCTTGATCTCGCCGACCGTCAGCCCGCCGACGCGCGGCAGCGGCCGCCCGCTGTCGGTTACCGCGACCGCGACCATGATCTCGTTGGCCCGCGGCGCGTCGTTGATCTGCACCTCCATGCCGTCGAAATGGCTGCGCACGAAAGCCGCGTCCTTGTGCCCGAGCGGAATATCCAGCGTGGTGCCGGGGCCCGAGCGCTTCTTCGACGACGGGATCAGCGCCGCGCCCTTCGACAGCACCTTGCGCACCGGCGCGCCCATCTTCGGATGCAGGATCGCCGCCGCATGCTCGAGCTCGCCATTCTCGCCGACCGCGGCGGCCTTGCCATAGCTGTGCGCCTTGGCGCCGTCGATGCCGAGCGCGGCGACGGCCCGTTTCGAGAGCAGTTCGCCGAGTTCCTCGCCGATCGCGATCAGCGGCGACAGATCCTCGACATAGCGGCCGGCAAAGGGGTTTTCGATCACGGCGATCGCGGCAGCCCGCCTTGTCGGCGGCGCGATGGTCTTGCCCATCTCCAGATGGGTCTCCTCGACCACGGTGACGATCTTGCGAATGACGGCGCTCATCTTGCCTCGCTCCCGGTCATGCCCGCAGCATGTGTTCTGTCGTTCTTCGTTGAAACGCGTGCGACGCCGGCGCCCCAGTTGCACCGACAATTCGCGTTTCGCCCAGTAGACGCAATGCCGCGCCCTCGATCAATCCCGACATCAGGAGGTCGCGCGCCCGCGCTGCCCCCGCCTCGAGCGCCTGATCGATCTCGTGTTCCGAGAGCCGCCCGACATCGCGGGTCACCAGCCGCGCGCCGAGGTCGCTGTCGGGCTGCAATTCGCTCGCCGGACAGCGCAGGATCGCGGGATGATCCGGCAGATCGACCGCATTGGCGATCACCGTCGCCGCGGCATCGGCCTGCGACGCCGTCCGCGCCAGCACGGTGACGGCATCGGCAATGCCGAGCGAGAAACTGCGGCCGTGGCGGCCGCTGGTCGCGATGCCGCGGACCGGCGTGTCGGCATCGACCGTCATGGTGCGCATCACGCCGTGACGGTCGGGCCGATCCATCAGGCCGACCGTGAATTGTTCGCCGTCGCCGAGATGCAGGGCAATGTCGCCGCCATTGTTGACATAGGCGCGGTCGAGCGGCGCGGCCTCAAGCATCGCGCCGAGGATTTCCTCGGCGACCGAACCTGCCACCGCGGCCATCGGCGTGATGAAGCCATCGGCGGCAAACGGCGCGACCGCCGCATGCATACGCCGCGCAACCACGCCTTTCAGCGCACAATGATCGGGACGCGCCGCACTACGGAGTTCGGCAAGTTCCGCGCAGAGTTCGTCGAGCAGACCCCTGAAGCGCTCGGCGGCGGCCTGATAGGCGGCGCTGATATCGGCATCCCCGCCCTTGGCCTCGATGACCAGATCGATCGGGCCGTCCTGCAAATGCAGCCGCTTGCCGTCAGGAAGAAGCGCGATTTGCGGCAGCCGGCTCATGCGCGCCGCCCTGGCAGATACGGCATCGGGCGGACCTCGGCGCTGTCCCGCAACGAGGACAGCGGCCGGACATAGTCCATATGGCCACCGAGCGCCGCGTAATCCGACAGCTTCATCGTGAACTCGATCGGCGCCACCAACGCCGGGGTCGGCACATAGCCGAAGGCGCCGGCCGGCATTTGCGTGACGTCGACCATGAAGGTGATACCGCCGCCGGGCCAGACATAGACCGGTGCGCCGCCACTGGTCACCCGCGTCAGCGCGTCCTTCACCGAGCGCGTCAGCCGCACCGGATTGTCGGTGACGCCGGCGCGCAGCGATCCGCCCGCGCCGCCCATGAACAGCACGGTGCACAGCGCCGGCTCGCAATTCTCCTGGATGCGCTCGACCGAGAACTTGAGGTCCGCCGGCATCTCGGTCTCGACCGGCTTCAACGCCTCGTCGAGCACGTAATAAGAAGCATGTTCGCCGGTGGTCGAGACCATCAGCATGGTGAGCCCGGGCCGTGCCTCCTTCGCATTGAAGGGACCGAGGATCGATAGCGGATCGGAGATATTGGTGCCGCCCCATCCGGTGCCGGGATCGGCGACCTGGAAATAGCGGCCGGGCGTCGAGCGCCGCCCCTTCATCTTGATGCCGGTGTCGGCGATATCGAGCAGCTTGCCGGCCTGGTGTTCGCTGAGCACGCCGGTGATGTGGTCGTCGACCACCACGACCTCATCGACCTTGCCGTGCCATTGCTTGGCGAACATGCCGATGGTCGCCGAGCCGCATCCGACCCGCATGCGCTCTTCTGCCACACCGTTGACGATCGGCGGCCTGCCGGCCTGCACCACGACGGTGGCGCCGCCGTCGATGGTCAGCTCGACCGCCTTGCAGTTGGAGAGATCCATCAGCGTGTCGCAGGTGACGCGGCCCTCCTTCTTGGAGCCGCCGGTCAGATGATGCACCCCGCCGAGCGAGAGCATCTGCGAGCCATATTCGCTGGTCGTGACATGGCCGACCGCCTCGCCGTCCGCGCGCACGATCGCGGTCTCCGGCCCGAGATAGCGGTCGGTGTCGATCTTCACCTTGACGCCGCAATACGAGAAAATGCCTTCGGTCACCACGGTGACCATGTCGACGCCGTCGACCTCCGACGACACGATGAAGGGCGCCGGCTTGTAGTCCGGATAGGTGGTTCCGGCGCCGATCGCCGTGACGAACAGTTCGGGCTGGCGGACGATCTTGCCGTCCCAATCGCCGCTCACCTGGAACGGAACCAGCTTGCCGCCATGCGACACGGTGCGCTCCAGCACGACATGCGGATCGACGCGCACCAGCGTGCCGTCATGATTGGCATAGCGGTCGCAGGCGCCGGCCGCGCCCGGCTTGATGTAACACATCACCGGACAGGCATCGCAGCGGATCTTGTCGCCGGCGGCGACGGTCATTGTGTCAGCCATCGTGACCAAGCCTGGACTTGTGGCGGCGGTCGATCATACTGCGCTTCCGCCTCCCTGCCTATATCGTTCGTATACGAATGATCCTGCGCGCGAGCCCGTGACCTGTCAAGCGGCCTTTGCAATCAAACCCTGCCCTTCGCGTGCGCACCCTGTTCATAAAGCGGGCACGCGCTGCAGCGCGGCATGCCGCCGCTTGCACGTTTGTATACAAACGTTATCCTCGTCGGCGATCCGACGCTGACGTTGCAGCGCAAACATCAAGGGAGAACCGGGGCAATGCGCCTGACCGTGAACGGCAGGAATCATGATGTCGACGCCGCTCCCGACACCGCATTGCTTTACGTGCTGCGCAACGACCTCGAATTGAACGGACCGAAATATGGCTGCGGCCTCGGCGAGTGTGGCGTCTGCGCGGTGTTGATCGACGGCGTCGCCGCCCGCGCCTGCGTGATTCCGATCGAGGGCTGCGCCGGACGCAACATCGTCACGCTCGAAGGCCTCGGCAGCCGCGAGCATCCCGATCCGGTGCAGGATGCCTTCATTCGCGAACAGGGCGCGCAGTGCGGCTATTGCCTCAACGGCATGATCATCACCACCAAGGCCTTGCTGACGCGCAATCCCAATCCGTCCGAGCATGAGGTGCTGGAGGCGCTGCGCTACAATCTCTGCCGTTGCGGCGCGCATATCGAGATTATCCGCGCAGCGATGCGCGCGGCCGGCCACGCGCTCGAGGCGCGCGATTGATGGTCGACGCACGGGCTCCCGCGCAACGCCAGCACGGCTCGCTGTCGGTCGTCCGCCCCGCAGTGCTGGGCGCGGAAGGCGCGTTGGAGACCTTCATCACCATCACCGCCGACGGCGCGGTCAATGCCTATAACGGCCATGTCGATCTCGGCACCGGCATCCGCACCGCGCTCGGACAGATCGTTGCCGAAGAGCTCGACGTCTCCCTTGCCCGCGTCGTCGTGATCCTTGGCGACACCGCCGTGGTGCCGAACCAGGGCCCGACCATCGCGAGCGAGACCATCCAGATCACCGCCGTTCCCCTGCGCAAGGCCGCCGCGCAAGCGCGGCATTTTTTGCTCACACGGGCCGCCGAGCGATTGGAGCTAGCTGTCGACGAGCTCACGATCGAGGACGGCCTGATCCGCGGTCACGACAACCGCAGCATCACCTATGGCGAGCTGATCGCGGACGAGACCATCCGGCTCGATCTTGCCGATGACGTTCCGGTTAAGGCCGTGAGCGCCTATTCCGTGGTCGGCAAGTCCGTGCCGCGGGTCGATCTGCCGGCGAAGGCCACCGGCGAGCTTGTCTATGTCCACGATGTGCGCGTGCCCGGCATGCTGCACGGTCGGGTGGTCCGTCCGCCTTACGCCGGCGTCGACGCCGGCCCGTTCGTCGGCACCAGCCTGATTGCGGTCGATAAAGCCTCGGTGCGCGATATTCCAGGCCTCGTCGCGGTGGTGCGGATCGGCGATTTCGTCGGCGTCGTCGCCGAGCGCGAGGAGAATGCAATCAAGGCTGCCGCGCAGCTCACGGTGAGCTGGAAGCCCGGACCAGCGCTGACCGATCTTGCCGACGTGGAGAAGGCACTGCGCGCCAATCCCTCGACGCCGCGCCAGCTGATCGACAAGGGCGACGTCGACGCCGCGATCAAGGCGGCTGCCAAGCCGATGCAGCGGACCTATCTCTGGCCCTACCAGATGCACGGCTCGATCGGCCCGTCATGCGCGGTTGCCGATTACAGCGAGGACGCGATCCGGGTCTGGTCCGGCACGCAGAACCCGCACATCCTGCGCGGCGACCTCGCGCTGCTGATCCAGCGGCCCGAGTCCGAGATCGACGTGATCCGGATGGAGGCGGCCGGCTGCTACGGCCGTAACTGCGCCGACGACGTCTCCGCCGATGCGCTGCTGCTGTCGCGCGCGGTCGGTCGCCCGGTGCGCGTGCAGCTGACCCGCGAGCAGGAACATGCCTGGGAGCCGAAGGGCACCGCGCAGCTGATGGACGTCAATGGCGGTCTCAACGCCGACGGCAGCGTCGCCGGTTACGATTTCGCGACACGCTATCCCTCAAACGGCGCGCCGACATTGGCGCTGCTGCTCACCGGGCGGATCGCGCCTGAAGCCGCGGTGTTCGAGATGGGCGACCGTACTGCGATCCCGCCCTACGACTACGAGAACATGCGCGTGGTCGCCAACGACATGCCGCCGATCGTGCGCGCGTCCTGGTTTCGCGGCGTGTCGGCGCTGCCGAATACCTTTGCGCATGAATCTTACATCGACGAGCTTGCGGCCGAGGCCGAGGTCGATCCGATCGAATACCGGTTGCGCTATCTGAAGGACGAGCGCGCGATCGATCTCGTCAATGCGGTCGCCGAGCGCGCCGGCTGGACGCCGCGCCCGGTGTGGAAAGAGCCCGAGGCGGACGGCGATATTGTGCGCGGTCGCGGCTTTGCCTATGCGCTCTACGTGCACAGCAAGTTTCCCGGCTACGGCGCGGCATGGTCGGCCTGGATCGCCGACGTCGCGGTCAACAAGGCGACCGGCGATGTCAGTGTGACGCGCGTCGTCGCCGGCCAGGATTCCGGATTGATGATCAATCCGGAGGGCGTGCGGCACCAGATCGAAGGCAATGTGATCCAGTCGACCAGCCGCGCGCTGATGGAGGAGGTCTCCTTCGAGCGCGGCGCGGTGACGGCGCGGGAATGGGGTGCCTACCCCATCATCAAGTTTCCTGAGCTGCCGAAGATCGATGTGCTGATGCTGCCGCGGCAGGACCAGCCGCCCCTCGGCGTCGGCGAGTCCGCTTCGGTGCCGAGCGCCGCCGCGATCGCCAACGCGATCTATGACGCGACCGGCGTCCGCTTCCGCGAATTGCCGTTCACGCCGGAGCGCATTTTGAAGGGACTGCGCGGCGAGCAACCCACAGCGCCCGCCCCGCTCCCGCCGCCTGCGCAAACCGCTAACCGCAACAGATGGCAGAATCCCTTTGCAAGGCGCGGCGGCGTGCTCGCCGGCATTGCCGCACTCTGCGCAGCGGCGATCGGGATCGGCGCAGCCGTGCTGCCGTGGCGCGCGATCGCGCCGATCGCCCGGCCCGATGCCTCGGTGTATTCCGCCGCGACGATCGCCCGCGGCAAGGAGCTCGCGGCGCTCGGCGCCTGCGCCGTCTGCCACACCTCGGAGCATGGCGTTCCGAACACCGGCGGCCGGCCGCTCGAGACGCCGTTCGGCACCATCTTCACGACCAACATCACGCCCGACGTCGACACCGGCATCGGCGCCTGGTCCTATCCCGCCTTCGAGCGCGCGATGCGCGAGGGCATCCATCGCGACGGACGCCATCTCTATCCGGCGTTCCCGTACACGCACTTCGCCAGGACCAGTGATGCCGACCTGCAGGCGCTCTATGCCTATCTGATGGCGCAGGCGCCGGTGCGCGCCGAAACGCCGGCCAACGCGCTCGCCTTTCCGTTCAACCTGCGGCCGCTGCTCGCCGGATGGAATGCGCTGTTCCATCAGGCGCAGGCATTCCAGCCCGATCCATCGAAGTCAGCGATATGGAATCGCGGCGCCTATCTGATCGAAGGACTCGGCCATTGCAGCGCCTGCCACTCGCCGCGCAACGCGCTCGGCGCCGAGCGGCAAGCGGCCTATCTCGCCGGCGGCTTCGCCGAGGGCTGGGAGGCGCCGGCGCTGACGTCGCTGTCGAAGGCGCCGATCCCCTGGAGCGAGGACGAGCTCTACGCCTATTTGCGCACCGGCGAGTCCCGCCTGCACGGCGTCGCCGCAGGGCCGATGGCGCCGGTCGTGCAGGAACTCGCCGCGTTGCCCGACCAGGACATCCGCGCGATGGCGGTTTACCTCGCCTCGTTCAACGAGACCGCCGACCGATCGGCCCACGACGCCATGGCAGCCAAGCTCGAAGCCGGCACCGTTGTGACCACGGCAGCCTCGACCGGCGCGCGGATCTATCAAGGCGCCTGCGCGGTCTGCCATGAGGTCGGCGGACTGCCGCTGTTCGGCAGCCGGCCGTCGCTGGCGCTGAACAGCAATCTGCACAGCGACGCGCCCGACAATCTGATCCAGGTGATCCTGCACGGCATCGCCAAGCCGGCCGTGACCGATCTGGGCTACATGCCGGCCTTCAAGGACAGCATGAGCGACGGCCAGGTCGCCGAGCTCGTCACCTTCCTCCGGCGGCAATTTGCCCCTGACAAGCCGGTCTGGACCGATGTCACCGCCACCGTCGGCCGTATACGGCAGACCATAGCGCGCTGACCTGCCATGTTCCGCCCGATACCCACTGGGCGGGCGGCGCCCGGCAGGCTAAGGTTCCCGCATGACCGTGACAGATATCGCGACCCGGACCTACAACCACGGCTGGCGGCTCGACCCGATCGTGCGCAGCCTGCTGGACACCGATTTCTACAAGCTGTTGATGCAGCAGATGATCCGGGAATGCTATCCGGACACCCGCACGACCTTTTCGGTCATCAACCGCTCGACCCATATCCGGCTCGCCGAGGTCATCGACGAGGCCGAGCTGCGCGCCCAGCTCGACCACGCCCGCACCATCCGCTTCACCAAGAAGGAGCTGATCTGGCTGGCCGGCAACACGTTCTACGGCAAGACCCAGATGTTCTCGCCCGACTTCATCAACTGGCTCTCGAACTTCCGGCTGCCCGAATACGAGCTGCACAAGGTCGACGGCCAGTACGAGCTGCATTTCCACGGGCCGTGGACCCACACCACGATGTGGGAGATTCCGGCGCTCGCGATCCTCAACGAGCTGCGCTCGCGCGCGGCGACCAAGACCTACGGCCGCTTCGCGCTCGACGTGCTCTACGCCCGCGCCAAAGCCAAGCTGTGGGCCAAGGTCGAACGGCTGCGCAAGCTGGATGGCTTGCGGCTGTCCGATTTCGGCACACGCCGCCGCCACGGCTTCCTCTGGCAGCGCTGGTGCGTCGAGGCGGTGAAGGAAGGCCTCGGCCCCTCCTTCACCGGCACGTCGAACGTGCTGCTCGCGATGGACAACGACCTTGAGGCGATCGGCACCAACGCGCATGAGCTGCCGATGGTCGCCGCCGCGCTCGCCAATGACGACGAGGCGCTGCGCTGGGCCCCCTATCGCATCCTCGACCAATGGCGCCACACCTATGGCGGCAACCTGCTGATCGCGCTGCCCGACGCCTTCGGCACCAAGCCGTTCCTGCGCGACGCGCCGGACTGGGTCGCCGACTGGACCGGCTTTCGACCCGACAGCGCGCCGCCGATCACAGCCGGCGAAGAGATCATCAAGTGGTGGAAGCAGAAGGGCCGCGATCCCAAGGAGAAGCTGCTGGTGTTCTCCGACGCGATGGATGTCGGCTCGATCGAGGAGACGTTCCACCATTTCAAGGGACGCGTGCGCGTCAGCTTCGGCTGGGGCACCAACCTCACCAACGATTTCGTCGGCTGCGCGCCGGATGGCACCGCCGAGCTCGACCCGATCTCGATCGTCTGCAAGGTGACGTCGGTCGACGGACGCCCGGCCGTCAAACTCTCCGACAATCCGGAGAAGGCGACCGGCATCCCGTCCGAGGTCGAGCGCTATCTGCGCGTGTTCGGCAATGTCGGCCGTGTTCGCACCGCAGTTCACGTGTAAACCGGCACAGATATCCCTCCATCGACTGACCTGACGAGTTTCGCATGCCCGCACCCAAGCCGCCTGCCTTCGAAACCCTGAGCCTGCACGCCGGCCAGCGCCCCGATCCCGCGACCGGCGCGCGCGCGGTTCCGATCTATCAGACCACGTCCTACGTGTTCCAGGACGCCGACCACGCCGCGGCGCTGTTCAACCTCGAACGCGCCGGCCACATCTACACCCGCATCTCGAACCCGACGACATCAGTGCTGGAAGAACGCATCGCCGCGCTTGAATGCGGCGTCGGCGCGATCTGCACCGCCAGCGGCATGGCCGCGATGCATCTGGCGATCGCGACGCTTCTCAATGCCGGCGACCACATCGTCGCCTCCGCCTCGCTCTATGGCGGCACCATCAATTTGCTGGCGCATACGCTGCCGCGGTTCGGCATCACCACGACCTTCGTGAAGCCGCGTGCGCTCGACGAATTCCGTGCCGCGATCAAGCCGAACACGCGCCTCGTGATCGGCGAGACCATCGGCAATCCCGGTCTCGAAGTGCTCGATATCCCTGCAGTCGCGCAGATCGCCCATGACGCGAAGATTCCACTGCTGATCGACAACACCTTCGCGACGCCCTATCTCAGCCAGCCGATCGAGCTCGGCGCCGACATCACGATGAACTCGGCGACCAAGTGGATGGGCGGCCACGGCATCGCGATCGGCGGCGTCATCGTCGACGGCGGGCGGTTCGACTGGCGCGCCTCCGGCAAATTCCCGCAGCTCACCGAGCCCTATGCCGGCTATCACGGCATCGTCTTCGACGAGCAGTTCGGCAAGGCCGCCTTCATCATGCGCGCCCGCACCGAGGGCCTGCGCGATTTCGGTGCCTGCCTGTCGCCGACCAACGCGTTCCAGCTCTTGCAGGGCATCGAGACGCTCGGCGTTCGCATGGACCGCCACGTCAGCAACACCCATGCGGTGCTGGAGGCGCTTGCCGCGAACAAGGCGGTCGACTGGGTGCTGCATCCCTCGCTGGAGACGCATCCGGATTACGCGCTGGCCAAGAAGCTGCTGCCGCGCGGCGCCGGCTCGATCGTCAGCTTCGGCATCAAGGGCGGCCGCGCCGCCGGCAAGAAGTTCATCGAGTCGTTGAAGCTGATCAGCCATCTCGCCAATGTCGGCGATGCCAAGACGCTGGTGATCCATCCCGCCAGCACCACGCACCAGCAGATGGATGCCGGGCAGCTCAAGGCCGCCGGCATCGGCGAGGAACTGGTGCGGCTCTCGGTCGGCATCGAAACCGCGCAGGATATCATCGACGATCTCGGCCAGGCGCTGCGCGCCTCGCAAAGGACCTGACCATGCAGCTTTCCGTGAACGGATCAGACACCTTCATCGCGACCGGCGGCAGGCCGTTCGACCCGTCGCTGCCGGCGGTGGTGATGATCCACGGCGCCGGCTTCGACTCTTCGACCTGGTCGCTGCACAGCCGCTGGTTCGCCCATCACGGATTCTCCGTGCTGGCGCCGGACCTGCCGGGCCATGGCCGCTCCGCCGGCAAGCCGCTCCCGACCATCTCCGAGATGGCCGACTGGGCCGCGGCGCTGATCACGGCGGCCGGCGCATCAAAGGCCCGATTGATCGGCCATTCGATGGGCTCGCTGATCGCGATCGAGACCTCGGCGCGGCATCCCGACAAGGTCTCCGGCCTCGCGCTGATCGGCACCGCGGCGACCATGACGGTCGGCCCCGATCTCTTGAAGGCCGCCGAAGCCAATGATGTCGCGGCGATCGACATGGTCTCGATCTGGGGCCTCGGCTTCAAGGCCGAACTCGGCGGCAGCCTCGCGCCCGGCCTGTGGATGCACCAGGGCGCGCAACGGGTGCTGCAGGAGGCGAAGCCCGGCGTGCTGTACAACGACCTCAACGCCTGCAACGCCTATCAGAACGCCCTGACCGCAGCCGCCGCGGTCAAGGTGCCCGCGACCTTCATCCTCGGCGAGCGCGACATGATGACCCCCGCCAAGGCCGGCAAGGCGCTCGCCGCCGCGACACCGAATGCCCGCACCGTGGTGCTGCCCGGCGCCGGCCACATGATGATGGTCGAGCAGCCCGACGAGCTGCTCGCAGCGCTGCGGTAGCGGAGCCGCGGGCTCCTCTCCCTTTCCTCGTCGGAGAAGGTCGCGCGGACACAAGTCCGCGCCGGATGACCACCGCCAAAATATCGAAAACAACCCCATGCAAAGTAGCAGGGCAGCCGCTGGCCCTCGGACAAGCGACTTGACACGTCGGGCAACTCAGCGATATCTTCTATTATTCCGAAATTGCGCAACGCTCCCAGTGCCCCTTGGGCATTTCAAGCCGATCGGCAGCCTCCTCAAGTGCCCGGAGCCGCCAATCTTTCAGGAAATCCGACTCGCCATCAGGAGCAAGGCAGCGAAGCAACCGATCGGTACGAGGTGGGAAAACTCCCGATGTCGCAGAATGGTCAAAGCTGCCGCCGCGAGAATGACGGCGCAGAGGATCAAGCCTGCTGCACGGGTTGCCGGTATGGCGACCAGGATCGCGGCCGATATCTCCAATCCGCCGGTGACCCGGCACCACCACGCGGGATACCCCCATCGAACAAAGTTGCTCCGCGTCGTCGACGTCGCGATCGCATTGAACAGACCTGCACTGGCGAAAGCAGCGGCAAGCAGCCTGATGAATATCGTGTGCATGACCTAAGCGACCGCCAACGCATAAGCGCGCAACTCGTCGATGATCGATCGCCGCGAAGGATTCCAGCCGAGTTCGCGCTTGGCCTTCTCGCCCGAGATGATCTGATCGGAGGCGATCGCATCGGCGAAACCCGAGAGGACCTTGCGCGCCTCTTCGAGCGGCCATGCCGCTACTCGGCCCCCGGCACCGCCCAACTCGCTCGCTGCGCGTGCGATCTCGATGAGCCGCGGCGCCGAACCGTGCGCGCCATTGAAGACGGATCCCGCCGGTGCCCGCTCGAGCGCGAGCGCATAGAGATCGGCCAGATCCTCGGCATGCACGGTCGACCAGCGATTTTGACCGTCACCGACATGAAGCGCCGCACCATGTTCCTTGGCCGCTGCGACCATCATCATCGCGGCGCCACCCCAGTTGCCATATACCCAGGCAGGCCGGATAGCGACCGGATGGACGCCCCCGGCTTCGGCCGCGAGGATCTCGCGTTCCAGGGCCTGGCGCCAGCGGACCATCTCGACCGGGTTCAGTGGAGTGCGCTCGGTGACTGACGTGTCACCCGTGGAGCCGTAGACCAAGCTGCCACTGGTATAGATGAAGCGCTTACCCGTTCCGCGCTGCGCTTCGAGGATCGCGCGCGTCGCAATCTCATCGAGAGACGCAGCGTTCTGATCGTTGGGCGAAGCGGCATGGACGACGGCGTCCACGCCCCGCACCGCCGAGGCCAAGCTCACCGGGTCGGCAAGCTCACCTATCTTCGCCACGAAACCTCGGTCGAGCAGCTTGGTCGCGCTCGCTTCCGACCGGGCGAGTCCCACGACTTCATGGCCTCCCTCTTTCAATCGGTGCGCTACCGCACCGCCGATCAAGCCAGTCGCGCCTGTTACCAAAACTCGCATGTCGATCACCCTTCAATTTCGGTGAATCCAACAAAGCGGAACGGCGATGCGGATGGAAATCGCGAGTTCTGATGTGGCGCTATCGATGGCGCCGATGGCGTCAAGCCGAGGCGGCGATTTTGGTGATAATGCCGCGCAGCCAGGCAATAGCCCCATGCGTATCCGCCCGCCGGTGCCACATCAGGTGGAGTGGCCAGGTGGGCAGTTCGAGCGGCGGATCATAAATCGCTATGCCTGCTCCGGTACCAGCGAACCTTCGTGCGACCCGGGAGGCCAGCGTCGCGACGAGGTCGGTCCCGGCGATCACGAAAGGGGCGGCCAGGAATTGTGGCAGGCTCAGCACGACGCGCCGTTCGAGGCCGAGATCGGCAAGCCTCAGATCGACGATCCCGGAGCGGTCGCCTTCCGGAGAGACCAGAAGATGCGGCGCCGCTGCGAAAGCCTTGAGGCTTGGACCATCCGCGAACGCCGGGTGTCCCTCCCGCACGACGCAGGCGAAACTCTCAAAAAAGAGCGGGCTGCTGATGATGCGCGCCGACGTCTCGACGGGGAAACCGATCGCGAGATTCGCCTCGCCGCTGTCGAGCAGCGTGATAGCTTCTTCTCGTCCGAACATCCCGCAGACCCGCACGTTGATGTGCGGGGCGTCGATGCTGAGGCGGGCCATGAGCGGCGGCAACAAGACGAACGCCGCATAGTCGCTCATCGCGAGCGTGACGGTATTGTCGGCCGTCGCGGGGTCGAAGCTATCGGCCTGTAGCGCGCTCCGGAGAAGCCGGAGCGCATCCGAGACGGGACCAGCAAGGTCATGGGCGCGGGGCGTTGGCTGCATGCCTGAAGGCGTTCGCACGAAGAGCTCGTCCCCAAGAAGCTCTCGCAAGCGCGTGAGCGCTCCGCTCATCGCCGACTGGCTGAGGCCGATCCGCGATCCGGCGCGCGTCACGTGGCGCTCCGCGTACAGCGCATCAAAGGCCTTCATCAAGTTGAGGTCGAAGCCGGCTATATCCATGTGGCCGACCATAAGGGAATGCGCCGAACGGGGATAGCGGCCGTACGTCAAGCGCACGCCGCTCGAGGGCCCCCCGGTTGGGCTGGACCCGATCCGTCGAGGATGGCGTTACGGCAAGTCATCCACCGCTTGGCAATCCGCGCTCACCCACAAGCGGACGCCGCTTAGGAGGCGGGTCTTTTCAAAAGGCATTCCACTCAGATTAGAGACGACACGGCTACCCTTCTCCCCTTGTGGGAGAAGGTGGCGCGAAGCGCCGGATGAGGGGTTCCGTCGACATATGAGATCGTGGAGAGAAACCCCTCACCCCCGCTTCGCTGCGCGAAGCGACCCTATCCCACAAGGGGAGAGGGTGCAGTTCGTACGTGGACAGGGTAACCCTCACTGCTTCGCCGGCTTGCGCTCGATCGGATGGATCTCGATCGCGCGCAGGCGGCCGAGGCGGAGCACGTCCATCGACAGGGTCCGGTCGATCCGGCTGTGGTCGAGCGCGCGGATCAGATCGTCGACACCGTTGATCTCGATGCCGTCGAGCCCGATCACGACGTCGCCCGGCAACAGCGACGCGCGCGCGGCCGGGCTGTCCGGCTCGATCTGCATCAACAGCGCACCCATCTTGTTCTCGACTCCGGCCAGCACCGCGTGCCGCCGTGGCACCGGCGCGGTCTGCCCGGCGACGCCGATATAGGCGCGGCGGACATAGCCGTGGCGGATGATCTCCGACAGCACGAACTGCGCGGTGTTGCTGGCGACCGCAAAGCAGATGCCCTGCGCGCCGTTGATGATCGCGGTGTTGATGCCGATCACCTCGCCCTTCGACGACACCAGCGGCCCGCCGGAATTGCCGGGATTGAGCGCGGCGTCGGTCTGGATCACGTCCTCGATGGTCCGCCCGCTGACCGAGCGGATCGAGCGTCCGAGCGCCGAGACCACGCCGGCGGTGACCGTCGATTCGAAGCCGAGCGGATTGCCGATCGCGACCACGAGCTGGCCGCGCCGCAGCGTCTTGGAGTTGCCGAGCGACGCGTAAGGCAGATCGCGCGCGCCATCGGCCCGCAGCAAGGCGAGGTCGGTGTCGGGATCGACACCGAGCACATGGGCGTCGGTGACGAAGCCCTCGGTGTCGCGCAGGCGAATCTCCTTCGACGATCCGACCACATGGCTGTTGGTCAGCACGAAGCCGTCGGGCGAGATCACGATACCCGAGCCGAGGCCGCCGCGCTCGCGCGCATTGCGCACCTTCGGCCCGGTTTCGACCCGGACCACGGCGGGGCCGACGCGGTCGGTGACGTCGATCACGGCATTGGAATAGGCATCCAGCAAAGCCCGGTCGTTATCCTGGGCAGCATCGGCCGTTCGCGGTGACGGCGTGTCACCGGCGGTATCTGAGGTAATATCCAGCATGGCGAGAGTCCTTTGGTCTCCTCAGATGGTGACCGGCTCCCCGCGCCGCAAGTGGTTACGACCCGGCCCGCCCTGCACCTGCCCGAATGGCTAGGGCGCCCGCCGCAACGTGCCGCCGCGCTCCCTGACCGGATCGAGCAGCGACCAGTCGCCCTCCGGCAGCACATGGCCCTTGGGGAACGGCGCGCGCAGCTCGAGCCCGAGCGAGCGCAGCACGCGGTCGTCGCGGTAGTAGCATTGCAGCACCACACGGACGAGCGTAGCCGCGGCAGCGCCGCCGCGAGCGCGAAACTCCTGCGCCACCGCATCGCGCCCGGCATCGTCGAGCTCGGCGAGCGGCTTGCCGGCAAGATCAGCCAGATGATCCAGCGCCCGCGCGACCAGCGCGGTGTCGCGGCCGAGCGTCGCCAGCATGTCGGCCTGGATCGCGGCATCGTCCGCCCCCGGCACCTTGTACTCGTCGCTTTCGGGAACGATCATCGCGGCGACGGTGCGCAGATCGGCGCGCTGGGCTGCAGTCAGTTCTTTGCTATCAGACATGTCGGTCTCTGGCGGTCTCAATCGAACAGATTGGCGAGGCGCTGCTTCATCTGGTCGGCGATGTAGAGCGCAAGGGCCTGGATGGTGGAGGTCGGGTTCACCCCGCCCGAGGTGACGAAGATGCTGCCGTCGACGATGAAGAGGTTCTTCACGTCGTGCGAGCGGCCCCATTCGTTGACCACGGAGCGCGCCGGATCGGCGCCCATCCGCGCGGTGCCGAGCAGATGCCAGCCGCCCCACGGGATCGGATCGTTGATGCAGATGTCGGTGGCGCCGGCGGCCTCGAGAATCTCCCGGCCACGCGCCAGCCCGTGGTCCATCATCTTCCGGCTGTTCGCGCTGATCGTGTAGTCGATCTTCGGCGCAGGGATGCCGTGGCTGTCCTTCAGCACGGGATCGAGCGTGACGCGGTTGTGCTCCTCCGGCAAATCCTCGCAGATCGCCGATACCGCGAGACGATGGCCGTTGAGCTTGCGGAACACGCGATGATGATCCCTGCCCCAGGGCAGGATGCCCTTCTGCTCGCTCGCGACCGCCTCGAACACCGGCCCGGCGCCGCGGCCGAACTGGATGCCGTAGCCGCGGACGAAGCCGCGCGACAGATCGGTGTCGTAGAACTCCTTGCTCCACAGGCAGGTCGGCGGCGCGCGGTTGCTGTCGGTCGGCTCCTTCACGAAGCCGTAGATCTGCGCGTAGGGGTGGAACATCAGGTTCTTGCCGACCAGCCCCGACGAGTTGGCGAGGCCATTCGGGAATTTGCCTGACGCCGAATTGAGCAGCAGCCGCGGCGTGCCGACGCCGTTGCAGGCGATGATGACGACTTCGGCCGGCTGAAACTGCTCGACGCCGTCCTTGTCGTAATAGACGACGCCGGAGGCCATGCCGTGTTCGTTGGTCAGGATCTCGCGCACCCGGCAATGGGTCTTGAGCTCGACCCCGGCGCGGACCGCGTGCGGCCAGTAGGTGATGTCGGTCGAGGCCTTGGCACCCTGCGCGCAGGCCGGCGTGCAGTGGCCGAGATTGATGCAGCGCGCCCTGCCCTCGTAATCCATCGTCGCCACCGTCGTGTCCGATGGCCACCAGTGCCAGCCAAGCTTGTTCATGGCTTTGCCGATCAGCGGGCCCGATAGTCCGAGCGGCTGCTGCGGCATCGGCGGGTGGCTCAGCGGCGACAGCGGATCGCCCGACAGGCCCGAGACGCCCATCATCCGATCGTTCTCCTCGAAAAACGGGGTGAGCGCGTCGTAGTCGATCGGCCAGTCGTCGGCGACGCCGTCGAGCGTCTTCACCTTGAAGTCGGACGGATGCAGCCGCGGCCAGTGCGCGGTGTACATCACCGTCGAGCCGCCGACGGCGTTGAAGTTGACGACCTTGATCGGCGAATTGTCGTCGTTGATCGGGTAGTCCTCGGGCCGGCGGCGGACGTTCGGGCTGGACGACCACTCGCCGTAGAACTTCGCCTCCCAGTCGCGCCCGGTGCTCGGATATTCGGCCGGATTCATCCAGCCGCCCTGATCGAGGCAGAGGATATGCATCTTGGTATCGGCGAGGCTCCAAGCCACCGCAGCGCCGGACGCGCCGGCGCCGATGATCAGGACGTCAACGGGATCGTTCATTCCGATTCCTTGTTCTTGATGATCCCGTCATTCCGGGATGGTCCGAAGGACCAGACCCGGAATCTCGAGATTCCGGGTTCGATGCTTCGCATCGCCCCGGAATGACAAATCACATCTTCAATTGACGATTCTCACCGGCAAGCTTCGTATACCGCGGATGAAATTGGAATAGAGCCTTTGCGGCGGGCCCATCATCTCAAAACGCAGATCGCGCGCCAGAACCTCCTCCCAGAGGATGCGCAGCTGCTGCTCGGCCAGGCGGTCGCCGACGCAGCGGTGGACGCCGGCGCCGAAGGCGAGATGCTGACGCGGCTTGGCGCGGTCGATGATGAATTCGTCGGCACGCTCGATCTTGTCCTCGTCGCGGTTGCCGGAGATGTACCACATCACGACCTTGTCGCCCTTGCTGATCCGGCGGCCGGCAAGCTCGACATCGTTGCGTGCGGTGCGGCGCATGTGCAGCACCGGCGTGTGGTAGCGGATGGTCTCGGAGACCAGGTTCGGGATCAGCTCCGGCCTCGCGCGGACCAGCTCGAGCTGCTCCGGGTTCTCGCACAGCGCCATCAGCCCGGCCGACATCGAATTGCGCGTGGTGTCGTTGCCGCCGACGATCAACAGCCCGATCGTGCCGATGAACTCGCGCGGCTCCAGATTCCGCGTCGCGTCCGAATGCGCCAGCATCGAGATCAAATCGAAGGTCGGCGGCGCATCGATCCGCGCGTCCCATAGCTTGCGGAAATATTCTCCCATCTTGACCAGTTCGGCGGTGCGTTCAGCCTCCGAATGCACCACCGCGTCGGGGGATTCGACGTTGGCGATCGCGACATCCGACCACCAGGTCAACTTGGCGCGGTCTTCGGAGGGGAAATCGAACAGCGTCGCCAGCATCATGTTGGTGAGGTCGACCGAGACCCGTTCGGCCCAGTCGAAGGTCTCGTTGCGCGGCAGCGCGTCGAGCACGGCTGAGGTGCGCTTGCGGATCAGGGCGTCGAAATTGGCGAGGTTCGACGGCGCCACGATCGGCGCCACGGTGCGGCGCTGCGCGGTGTGGCCGGGCGGGTCCATGCGGATGAAGCTCGGCCGCTCCTGCCCCTTCGGCTGGTCCGCGACCTGGATACCGCCAAGCTCGGAGGCCGACGAATAGTTCTGGTGATCCAGCTCGACCGCGAAGATGTCGTCGTAGCGCGTCACCGACCAGTACGGGCCGTAGGCCGACGCCTCGCAATAATGCACGGGATCGTCGCGGCGGAGCTGCGCGAACAGCGGCCGCCAGGTGTCGTCCTGATAAAGCCGGGGATTGCTGACGTCTGTAGACGTCGGCCTGCGCAGCGCCTCTCCCATCGCTTCACTCCCGCTGGTTCCGTCGCCGCTTGGCGGGCGATCGTAGTGTCGGGCCGACGATAGAGGAAATCCCGCGGCCGAGTAAAGCCGCGGGGCGGACAGTCCGCCGCGCGGAATGCGCGCAACCCGACGCACCCGGCAAATCCCGATAGCTGCCCCGCTGTTCGATGTTTGTCGGCAGCAGGAAGACCGGTTAGCCTTGCCGGCAATCAATCCATCAGGGAGCAACGACAGGTGGCCGAATTGCGCCAGGACAACACCGCCCAGACGGCTGCGCTGGACTACGACGTCATCATCATCGGCGCCGGCCTGTCCGGCATGTACCAGCTTTACCGGCTGCGCGAGCTTGGCCTTAGCGCGCGCGTGTTCGAGGCCGGCACTGGCGTCGGCGGCACCTGGTACTGGAACCGCTATCCCGGCGCACGTTTCGATTCCGAGAGCTATTCCTACGGCTACTCGTTCTCGAAGGAGCTGCTCGAGGAATGGGAATGGTCGGAGCATTTCGCCGGCCAGCCCGAGACCTTGCGCTACTGCAACTATGTCGCCGACAAGTTCGACCTGCGCCGCGACATCCAGCTCGAGAGCCGCGTCACATCAGCGATCTACCAGGACGACACGCGAAGCTGGCGGATCACGCTGGAGAACGGCGCGCAGCACTCCTGCCGCTTCCTGATCACCGCGATCGGTCCGTTGTCGACGCCGACCCTGCCGCGCATCGAGGGCCGCGACGATTTCAGGGGCCAATCGTTTCACACCGCGCGCTGGCCGAAGCAGAAGGTGGATTTCATCGGCAAGCGTGTCGCCGTGATCGGCACCGGCGCGACCGGCATCCAGACCATCCAGACCATCGCCGGCGAGGTCGGGCACCTCACCGTGTTCCAGCGCACCGCCAACTGGGCGGCGCCGCTGCACAACGGCAAGATCGACGCCGAGACGCAAGCCAGGATCAAGGCCGGTTATCCCGAGATCTTTGCGCGCTGCAAGGAGACGTTCGCCTGCTTCGTGCATACGCCCGATCCGCGCGGCGCCTTCGAAGTGAGCGAGGAGGAGCGCGAGGCGTTCTACGAGAAGCTCTATGGCGAACGCGGGTTCGGCATCTGGCAGGGCAACTTCAAGGACATCCTGATCGACCGCGCGGCGAATGCCACGATCAGCGATTTCGTGGCGCGCAAGATCCGTCAGCGCGTGAAGAACCAGGCGGTCGCGGAGATGCTGATCCCGAAGAACCACGGATTTGGCACGCGGCGGCTGCCGCTCGAGACCTTCTACTACGAGGTCTACAACCGCGACAATGTCGAGCTCGTCGATATCAAGGAGACGCCGATCGAGCGGGTCACGCCCGAGGGCATCCGGACGACCGACAAGGATTACGCCTTCGACATCATCATCTACGCCACCGGCTTCGATGCCATCACCGGCAGCTTCGACAAGATCGATTTCCGCGGCACGCACGGTGCGCGGCTGAAGGAGAAGTGGACGCACGGCCCGGAGACCTATCTCGGGCTGATGGTCGACGGCTTCCCCAACATGATGATGCTGATGGGCCCGCACACCGCGCTCGGCAACATCCCGCGCAGCATCGAATACAGCGTGGACTGGGTCACCGGCCTGATCCGCTTCGCGAAAGCGAAAGGCCTGACCTTCCTCGACGCCACGCCTGAAGGCACCGCCGACTGGACCGAGCATGTCAAAGCGCTCGGCGTCGGCCTGCTCTCCAACGAGGTCGATTCCTGGATGACCGGCATCAACCGCAACGTCGAGGGCAAGCAGACCCGCATCGTCGCCCGCTACAGCGGCAGCGCGCCGGCCTATCGCGCGCGATGCGACGAGGTGGCGGCGGGGGGATATGTGGAGTTGCGGTTGGGGTAACTCTCTCAATGACGCGAGACGCCCGCCCACCCGCCGCCGTCGTCCCGGCGAAAGCCGGGACCCATAACCACAGGGTTGGGTTGTTGAAGGAGGCTATGGCCCCAGCACCGTGCAACAATGACCATCGGTGGTTATGGGTCCCGGCCTTCGCCGGGACGACACCGAGTTTGATGCACGATCTAACTCACCCTATGCCACCCTACCACGCATCGATGCAAGGCCGCTTGCGGTGGGTCCGCGGCTCGGGCTTCGGCACCGAGCGGAGGCCGGCCATGATCCAGTGCCGGGTGTCGGCGGGATCGATCACCTCGTCGATCTCGAGCACCGAGGCGATCGAGACCGCCTTGCCGTTGGCGTAGAGCTCGGCGACCTTGGTCTGGAAATATTTTTCGCGCTCGACCGGGTCCGCGATCGCCTCCATCTCCTTGCGGAAGCCGAGCCGGACATAGCCTTCGAGGCCCATGCCGCCGAACTCGCCGGTCGGCCACGCCACCGTGAAGAACGAGGCGTGGAAGCCGCCGCCGATCATCGATTGCGCGCCGAGACCATAGCCCTTGCGCAGCACGACGCCGAACAGCGGCACCGTGATGCTCGCGCCGGTGACGAACATCCGCGCGACGTGGCGCACGATCGCGGTCTTCTCGGCCTCGGGGCCAACCATGAAGCCCGGCGTGTCGCAGAGCGAGACGATCGGAATGTCGAAGGCGTCGCACAGCTGCATGAAGCGCGCGGCCTTGTCGCCGGCAGGCGCGTCGATCGCGCCGCCGAGATGCTTTGGATTGTTGGCGATCAGGCCGAACGGCTTGCCCTCGATGCGGATGAAGGCCGTGATCATGCCGACGCCGAAATCGCGCCGGATCTCCAGCACCGAGCCCTCGTCGGCGATCAGGTCGATCACGCTGCGGATATCGTAGACCCGCAGGCGATTTTCCGGAATCGCACGGCGCAGCAGCCGCTGGTCCGGCGCCTTCCAGTCCTGCACCGCGCCCTGGAAGTAGGACAGATATTTCTGCGCCACCGCGGTCGCCTCGGCCTCGTCCTCGACCAGGATGTCGATCACGCCGTTCGGCGACTGGAACGAGACCGGGCCGACCTCGGCCGGATGGTAGACGCCGAGCCCACCGCCCTCGATCATCGCCGGACCGCCCATGCCGATCGACGCATTCCTGGTGGCGATGATGACGTCGCAAACGCCGAGCATCGCGGCGTTGCCGGCGAAGCAATAGCCGGAGACCACGCCGACCACGGGCACCAGTCCGGAGAGTTTTGCGAACTGCACGAAGGACGGGCCGTCGAGGCCGGTCATGCCGAGCCGGTCGGTATCGCCGGGACGGCCGCCGCCGCCCTCGGCGTAGAACACCAGCGGCATCCGCCACTGCTCGGCGAGGCCGAGCATGCGGTCGATCTTCTTGTGGTTCATATGGCCCTGGGTGCCGGCGAGCACGGTGTAGTCGTAGGAGATCACCATGCAGCGCGCGCCGTCGGCGCCGAAATCCTTGGCGTTGACGGTGGCGACGCCTGATATCAGGCCGTCGGCCGGCGTGTTCTTGATGAGGTCCTCGACCTTGCGGCGGCGGCGCTGCGCCGCGATCGCCAGCGAGCCATATTCGACGAACGAGCCCTCATCGACCAGCTGCGCGATATTCTCGCGCGCGGTGCGCTGATTGGTCTTGCGGCGGCGCTCGACGGAGGCCGGACGATTCTCGTCCAGCGTGATCGCCTTGCGCGCGATCAGCTCGGCGAGATCAGGGCGGATGTGATCGAGGTCGATCGCGGCTTCTTCCGCCGTGTGATGGCCGTCGACCTCGGCAGGCTCAAAGAACAGGATCGGCTCGCCATGCATCAGGGTGACGCCGATGCCGCCCGCGATCCTGGTCACCCGGCCGCCATGCGGTGCCGTGACCAGATGCTCCATCTTCATCGATTCCAGCACCGCGATCTGCTGGCCGGGACGGACCAGATCGCCCTCCGCGACCTCGATCGCCACGATCGTGCCCTGCAGCGGCGCGGGCACCGGGAGCGATCCCTCGGGCGGCGCCTCAGTGACGACGGCCTTGATCGCAGTCGCCTCGCTCACTTCGATCAATGGTGCGGGGAGATCCTGCGTCGCGCCGACCAGCGCCGCGACATGGGTATCGATGAAGTTCGTGCTGATCTTGTTCCGCCCAAAGCTCTGATGCGCCAGGATAGCGCCGAGGAACGGAATGTTGGTGGCGACGCCGCCGATGCGGAATTCGCGCAAGGTGCGCGATGCCTTGTGCACCACGTCGGTCCATTTTGGGCTCGGCGAATGCACGATGACTTTTGCGAGCAGCGAGTCGAACGCGGCAGAGGTCCGGTAGCCGGAATAGCCGAAGGTATCGACGCGAACGCCGGGGCCGGACGGCAGGTCGAACACACTGAGCGTGCCGCCGGTCGGTTTCGTGATGCCCTTCTCGTCCATCACCTCCATGTTGACGCGAAGCTGCATCGCATAGCCGCGCGGCAGCGGCACGGTGGCCTGCGCCAGCCCAAGCGAAGCGAGCGTGGCGCCGGCCGCGACCGCGAGCTGCGAACGCACGAGGTCGACGCCAAGCACCTCCTCGGTAACGGTGTGCTCGACCTGGAGCCGCGGATTGGCCTCGATGAAAGCGAACGCCCCCTCGCTCTCCCCGGCTTCGTCATCGACCAGGAATTCGAAGGTGCCGAGATTGTCGTAGCGCGCGGCGGTCGCGAGCTGCTTCGCCGCCTCGATGATGCGCGCGCGCATTCCCTCACTCAGCGACGGGCTCGGCGCCACCTCGATGAGCTTCTGGTTGCGGCGCTGGATGGTGCATTCGCGTTCCCAGAGATGGCTGATGACGCCGTGACGGTCACCGATGATCTGCACCTCGATATGGCGGGCCTTGCGGATCAGCCGTTCGACATAGACGGCATCGCTGCCGAACGCCGCCTTGGCCTCCGACTGGCAGCGCGCATAGGCCTCGTCGAGCTTGGCGGCATCCTCGACCACCCGCATGCCGCGCCCGCCGCCGCCGGCGATCGCCTTGATCATCACGGCGGCGCCGGCGCCGAGCGAGGCGAAGAACGCCTTTGCCTCGTCGAGACCGGTCGCGCCCGAAGTGCCGGCAATGATCGGGACGCCGCATTTCTTCGCCAGCGCCTTTGCCTTGGCCTTGTCGCCGAACAGATCGAGCGCCTCCGGCGACGGGCCGACGAAGGTGATCCTTTCCTCGGCACAGCGCCGCGCGAGCTGCGTGTTCTCGCTGAGGAAGCCGTAGCCCGGATGCAGCGCATCGCAACCCGTGGCCTTGGCCGCCGCGATGACGGCCTCGATGTCGAGATAGGCCCGCGCGCCGCGGCCTGGAATCTCGTGGCTCGCGTCGGCGGATCGGACATGCAGCGAGGCGGCATCGTCGGCGGGATAGATCGCGACCGTGGCAAGGCCGCTTTCGCCGGCGGCACGGGCAATCCGGATCGCGATCTCACCGCGGTTGGCAATCAGCAATTTCTTGAACGACATGATCAATTCCGTGAGTTTGCTACCTCGCCCCGCCTGCGGGGAGAGGTGAAGAAATCGTGCGCGACCGGCCGACGTCTCACAGTCAACGATCCTTCATGGTCGGATCGAGCACGACACGCAAGGATTCCCCGAGCGCGTTGAACGCCAGCGAGACGACGAGAATGGCAAGGCCCGGCGCATACATCTGCTCCGGGGCGATTTCCATGTATTGATAGGCGCGCGCCAGCATGGCGCCCCAGCTCGGGTCCGGCGGCTGGATGCCGAGGCCGAGGAACGACAGGCTGGCTTCGGCCAGCAGCGCGGCGGCGAGCAGCAGCGTCACCTGCACGATGACCGGTTGCAGCGTGTTCGGCAGCACGTGGCGCCACAGCACGTGCCAGGTCGGCGCGCCGAAGCCTCTGGAGGCATCGACATAGAGCTCCTGCCGCACGATCAACGTGCGGGCGCGGACGATGCGCGCCAGCGCCGGGAACATCGTGATGCCGACCGCGATCATGCCGTTGGTCAGCCCGATGCCGAGCGCGCCGGTGACCGCGATCGCCAGCACGATGGCGGGGAACGACAGGAAGGTGTCGATGATGCGGCTGATGATGTCGTCGATCCAGCCGCCGAAATAGCCGGCGATGAGGCCGACCGGCAGCCCAATCAGGACCGCGACGCCGACCGCAAGCAGGCTGGCATAGACGGTGGCCGGCGCGCCGTAGATCAAGCGCGAGAAGATGTCGCGGCCGAGATCGTCGGTGCCGAGCAGATGGGCCGGCCCCGGCGGCGCCAGCATGTTGTTGACGTCCTGCGCGGTCGGCGCATAGGGCGCGATCCAGGGCGCACCGATTGCGACGACGACGAGCACCACGAGCACCAGGATCGACAGCGCGGCGCGGAGATCGCCGGCAAGCCAGCGCGCAAATCGCCGCAGCCGCGTCGGCCTCGCCGGTGCCTTCAGGGGAGCAAGCGCCACCTCAGTCATTGCTCGATCCTCGGATCGACCGCGGCGCACAGCAAATCGGTGATCAAATTCACGGCGATCACAACCACCACCATGGTGAAGACAACGCCTTGCACGATCGGGAAATCGCGCTGGATCGCGCCGCGCACGATCAGGCTGCCGAGGCCGGGAATGGCGAACACCGCCTCGATCACCACGGTCGCCGCCAGCATGCGGTTGACCAAAAGGCTGATGATGGTGAGCAGATTGACGCCGACATTCTTCAGGCCGTGCTGCCAGAGGATGCGCGACATCGACAGGCCCTTGGCGTGCAGGGTGCGGACATATTGCGACGACAGCACCTCCAGCAGCGCGCCGCGCAGCTGGCGCGCGACCTCGGCCATGCCGTAGGCCGCGATCGCGATGCCGGGCAGCAGCGCATGCCTGATCGCATCGACCGGCGAGGCGCTGAAGGATTTTGCGCCGGTCGCCGGCAGCCAGTTCAGCTTCAGCGAGAATTCCGCCACCAGGATCATCGCGAGCCAGAAGCCGGGCACCGCGACACCGAGCGACGCCAGCATGCTGATCAGCTTGTCGATCCAGCCGTTCGGCTTGATCGCGGCCATCACGCCCATCGGGATGCCCGTGACCAGCGCCAGCGCCAGCGCGATCACGACGATCAGCAGCGTGTTCGGGAAGGCGCGGCCGATCGAGTCTGCGACCTTCTCGCCGGTCAACAGCGATTGCGAGAGATCGCCCTGCGCGACATGGCCGAGCCAGGCCCCGTATTGCACCAGGAACGGGCGGTCGAGGCCGTAGATCTTCCTGATCTCGGTGATCCGCGCGTCGGTCGCGTTGTCGCCCGCCAGTGTCACGGCGATGTCGCCGGGCACCAGCTTGAGCAGCGCGAACACCATGAAGGTCGCGAGCAGGATCACGGGCAGCGCCTGCACGAGGCGGCTGCCGATGACCTTGACTGGTGACCGTCGCGCCATCGCCTAACTCCCGAGCCAGACGTCGTCGTATTTCGGCTTGCCGAGCAGGTTGGGCCGATAGCCCTGCACCTTCTTGTTCATCGCGACCAGCTCGAACTGGAACGCCAGCGGCACCACGAAGGCATTTTCCATCACCAGCCGCTGCACAGTGGAGAACGCCTTGCGCCTGACCTCGATATCCTCAGACGCACGCGATTCCTTGATCGCGGCCTCGAGCTCGCCCGGCACCGGCGCGCGGCCGGCATTGTAGTAGGCGTCCTTGGTGAACATCAGCGAGTAAGTCAGGCTCGGGTCGGGCCGCCCGGTCCAGGCCGAGAGCAGCCCCGCCCCCTTCTTCTCCGCACCGAAGAAGGCCGCGGAAGCTTCCGCGATCGGGGCGTTGACGAACCGCACGCCGATGCCGGCCTTCCGCAATTGCTCGATCAGGATCTCCTGCCGCTGCACCGAATCCTGGTCCGGATAGCCCCCGAGCTCGATCTGGGTGCCCTCTTTGAAGCCGGCCTCGGCGAGCAGCTTGCGCGCTCGGTCGGGATCATAGGGATAGAGTTTTGCGACCTCGGCATCATAGGCCCAATGCGCTTTCGGCAGGTTCATGTAGGCCGGCTCGGCGAGGCCGGCGAGCGCGGCCTTGACGAAGGACTCGCGATCGATCGCGAAGTTGAGCGCCTGGCGGACCTTGAGATTGTCGAACGGCGGCTTCGCCCAGTTGAGGAAGATCTGAAGCACGTACAGCGTCGGGCCATGCACCACCTTGACGCTCGAGGCGCGCTCGATGATCACCTTCTGCCGCGGCGGCAGCTGGTAGATCAGATCGTTCTGCCCGGCGGTGACCGAGCGGGCGCCGGTGGTGAGCTCGGGAATGATCGAGATCTCGATGGCGTCGGGAAGCGGCCGCTCCGGCTTCCAGTATTTCTCGTTGCGCTTGACCACGATCTTCTCGCCATCGGCCCAGCTGACGAACGAATAGGCGCCGGCGCCGACCGGCTTGCGTGTCACGACGCCGCCCTCGGCCGCCTTCAGCGCCGTCGGCGACACCATCATGCCGGCGCGGTCAGAGAGAATCCCGGGGAGCGCGGTATCCGGCGTCTTCAGCTTCAACGTCACCTGCTGCGGGCCAGTGACCTCGACCGCGGCGACCGAGAGCAGATCGGCCTTGATGTTGGACTTCGCATCGCTGCGGTTGCGCTCGAGATTGAACTTGACGGCTTCCGCATCGAGCGGCGTGCCGTCATGGAAGGTGACGCCGGCGCGAATGTTGAGCACCAGCGTGGTAGGATCGGTGAACTTCCAGCTTTCGGCAAGGCCGGGCCTCGGCTTCAGCGTGTCGAATTCCCATTCGGTCAGCGTATCGTACATCGTGAACAGGAAGGCGTGGTCGGAGCCGGCGCCGCCGGTTGCGGGATCGAGGCTCGACGGATTGGCAGGCGCCGAGATGCGCAAGGTGCCGCCCTTCTTCGGCGCGCCTTCCGCGAAGGCGCGGCCAGCGAGCGTGGTGCTGGCGAGTGCGCCCGAGATCAGCGCCATAACCTCGCGTCGTGTCGTCATCGTCATGGCAGGTCCTCCATTATCCCAGGGCGTCAATTTGAATCGGCTTAGCGGCAGACTGGCTGCACCTCTCCCACTTGCGGGGGAGGGAATGCAGTTCCTTCGGGGTCGCTATTCGAACTGATCTCATCGCGCGCTAACTCGGCGAAAAATTCGGGCGGTCGGCGAAATGGCAGGCCACCCAGTGATCGGGCTTCAGCTCGCGCCACTCCGGCACGCGGTCGGTGCAGAGCGGCTGCGCATGCGGGCAGCGGGTGCGGAACCGGCAGCCCGAGGGCGGATCGATCGGGCTCGGCACCTCGCCCTGCAAGACGATGCGGCTCTCCTGCCGCATCGTGGACGGCAACGGCCGCGGCTCGGCCGACAGCAGCGCGATCGTGTAGGGATGCAGAGGCCGCTCGGCGACCTCCTCAGTCGGCCCGAGCTCGACGAACTGGCCGAGATACATCACCGCGACGCGCTCGCTGATATGCGAGACCACCGCGAGATCGTGGGTGATGAAGACATAGGTCAGCCCGAGGTCGCGCTGCAGATCGGCAAATAGATTGAGCACGTCGCCGCGGATCGACATGTCGAGCGCGGCCACCACCTCGTCGCAGACGATCAGTTTGGGTTTGAGCGTCAACGCGCGGGCGATCACGACGCGCTGCTTCTGGCCGCCGGACAGCTGATGCGGGTAGCGCGCGCCGAACTCCTGCGGCAGGCCGACGCGCTCCAGCGCTTCCCGCGCCTGCCGCTCGCGCTCGGCGCTATTGCCGACGCGGGCGAGCTCCAGCGGCTCCAGCACCGAGGCCAGAATGGTCATGCGCGGATTCAGCGCGGCGTTTGGGTCCTGGAAGATGATCTGGTAGTCGCGGCGATGGTTTTGAAACTCCCGGCGTGGCAGCGCCAGCGGATCGATGCCGTCATGCAGGATGGCGCCGGCGCTGGGATTGAGCAGGAACACCAGCGCGCGGCCGATCGTGGTCTTGCCCGAGCCGGACTCCCCGATGATGCCGAAGGTCTCGCCGCGGCGGACGTCGAAATTGACACCGTCGACCGCCTTCACGGTGGCGCGGCGGTCCGAGGTCTGGAAGCGGACCTGAAGGTCGCGCACCGAGACGATGGCGTCGCGGCGGGGTTCGGCATCGGCTGTGGTCATTGCGTCGCGACCTTCGCAGCAGCCGGCGCGCCGGGCGGATGCAGCGCGCCCGGCAGATTGAGCTCGGCAAAGCGCCAGCAGCGCACTCTTCTGCCGCCGCCGGCGTCCTGCAGTTTCTGCTCGGCCTCGCAACCCTTCACCGCATGCGCGCAACGGGCCCGGAAGCGGCAGCCGTTCGGCATCTCCGCGATCGACGGCACCCGGCCCGGGATCGACGGCAACCGGCCGTGGCGCGGGCTCAAATGCGGCAGCGAGCGTAACAGGCCCGACGTGTAGGGATGCAGCGGCCGCACCAGCGCCTCGTCGACGGTGGCGTCCTCGATCACCTCGCCGGCATACATCGTGATCATCCGCGTGCAGGTCTCGGCGACGACGCCGAGATCGTGGGTGATCAGCATCAGCGCGGTCTTCGAGGTCTCGCTGATGTCGCGCAGCAGCTCGAGGATTTGCGCCTGCACGGTGACGTCAAGCGCGGTGGTCGGCTCGTCGGCGATCAGAAGCTGCGGCCCGCAGATCAAACTCGCCGCGATCATCACGCGTTGCCGCATGCCGCCGGAGAGCTGGTGCGGATAGTCGTCGATCCGCCGCTCGGGCGAGGCGATGCCGACACGGCGGAGCATCTCCAGCGTCTTGGCGCGCGCCTCCTCATGGGAAACGTCGGTATGGACGCGCAGCGTCTCGGCGATCTGGTGGCCGACGGTAAAGACCGGATCGAGCGCGCTCATCGGCTCCTGGAAGATCATCGCGATGCGCTTGCCCCGGATCGCGCGCATCTGCCGCGCGCTGCAGGAGGCGAGATCGACGCCGTCGAACAGGATCTTGCCGTCGAGGCCGGCAAAATTGCCCGGCAACAGCCGCAGGATCGACAGGCCGGTGATGGTCTTGCCGCAGCCGCTCTCGCCGACGATGCCGACGCGCTCGCCGGGCGCGATGTCGAAGTCGATGCGGCGCGTGGCCTGCCAGACGCCCTGCGCGGTCTTGAAGCGGATGCCGAGCCCGCGCACGGACAGCAGCGGCCGCGCACCATCGCGCGCGCCCTCCGCCCTGCGCTGTGCCGGCTGGCCTGCCTCCATCAGCCCGCCGCCCGCTTCTTTTCTTTCACCAGCTGCTCCTCCATCAGCATCTCGGTGCCGATGATGCCCTCGCGGCTGAGCTCATCGAGCTCGGCGTCGGAGAGCCCGAGCATGCCGCCAAGAATCGCGCGGTTATGCTCGCCGAGCGTCGGCGGCACTGAACGAATGGCAAATGGCGCATCGCTCTCGCGAAACGGCATCGACGGCTGCGGATGTCGTCCGATGAACGCGCGGTCGACCTGCTGGATGAAGCCGCGGGCGTGGAGCTGCGGATCCTCCAGGAGATCGATCGGCAGCCGCGCCACGCCGGAGGCGACACCTTCGGCCTGCAGCGCGGTCATCGCAGCATCGGCATCGCGCGCCGCGGTCCAGGCCGTGATCGCAGCCTCGATCTCGGCCTCGATGGCGCGGCGGCCCGCGGCGGTCCTGAGCGTCTCGTCCGCCGCCCAGTCCTTGCGGCCGAGCAGCCGCGCGAGCTTTGGCCACATCGCGTCGTCGGACACCGCGACGACGATCCAGTTGTCATCTCCGGCGCAGCGAAAGCAGCCATGCGGCACGAAATCGGGATGGCGGTTGCCGTATTTGGTCGGCGGCTTGCCATTGGTCGAATGCGCGACGATCCAGGGCGCGGCGAACGGCATCATGCATTCGATCTGCGCCAGATCGATGAACTGCCCCTGCCCCGTCAGTTTGGCGTGGATCAGCGCGGTCAGCACCGCGGCGGCGCCGTTGAGCCCGCCGACGGCGTCGCCGAACGCGGTATGGCTCATGACGGGCGGACCATCGGGATCGCCGACCACGCTGGGCAGACCGGAGCCCTGCTCCAGGGTCGAGCCATAGGCGCGGCAGTCGCGATGCACGCTGCCGGCGCCGAACGCCGACATCGACATCATCACCAGCTTTGGATTGATCTTGCTCAGCACGTCGTAGCCGAGGCCGAGCTTGGGCAGCACCTCGACCGAATAATTGTCGACCACGAGGTCGGCATCGGCGAGCAGGCGCTTCGCCAATTCAAGCCCCCTCGGCCGGGTCAGATCGAGCGTGATGCCGCGCTTGTTGCGGTTCATGATGCAGTAGCGCACCGACTTCTCGTACATCTGCTCCAGCACATAGGCCGAACGGCGGTCGACGCCGCGCCACCAGTCCGGATACTGGGTCGCCTCGATCTTGATGACATCGGCACCGAGATCGGCGAGCGTGCGGGTGCAGATCGGCCCGGCCCAGCCCATCGAAAAGTCGACGACGCGGATGCCCTCGAGCGGCAAGCGATCGGTTGCAGCGGGCCTGGGCACCGGCACGCGCGGCGCAGCCTCGCGCCTCGCCTGCTGCTCGCCGAGATCGGGCACCCGGCCGCCGCGCAGCGGCGGCGTTGCGGTCAGCCGCTGCATCGTGCCGGCGGAAAAGCCGGTCTCGTCACCGATGGTGATCGGGACGATGGCGCCACGCGCACGCTTCTCCTCATCGGCGATGAGATCCGCTACCTCCGGCACCGGCACGATCGGAATCTTGCGCTTGAGCCCTTCGGCGAACCATTCCTGCGCGGTGCGCTGCTTCAGCTTCGGCAAGATCCTGCCTTCGATCTCGGCGACATGGCGCAGCCGGTCGACACCCATGACCAGCGTCGGATCGTCGCGCAACTCGTTGAGCCCCAGCATCTCGCAGAACGCGCGCCATTGCGCCGGGGTCACCGTGGTGACGCCGAGCCAGCCTTGCTTGGTCTCGTAGATGCCGACCGGAAAGGTCGGCCAGAACCGGTTGACGCCGATCCGCCGCATGATATCGCCGCGCTGGAACGCCTCGAACATGATGTATTCGGTGACGGCGATAGAGGCCTCGAACAGGCTGAGATGGTTTGCGCGGCCGCGCCCGTCCTGCATGCGCCCGAGCGCCGACGAGGCGACGGCGATGAAACCCCACAGCCCGCCCAGAATCCCGATCTGGAAATCCGGCGCATGCATCGGCGGCCCCTGCTCCGGACCGACCAGCTTCACCAGTCCGGTCAGCGCGCGGATCGTGGAGTCCGTCGCCGCGAAATTGGCGTAGGGACCGCGATCGCCGAACCAGGCGAGGTCGAGATGGATCAGGCCGGGATTATCCCGCTTGATCGCGTTGAGGTCGATCTCGGGACAATCCGCCGCAGCGATGCCGCGCCCGTCGAGCAGGATGTCGCAGCCGATGATCAGCTCGCGCAGGCGCGATACCGCGCCCGCATCGCCCGTGTCGAGCACGACACTCGACTTGTTGAAGTTGAGGAACGCAAACCACGCGCTCTGGCCTTTTGGCGTCAGCGGCGCGGCGCGGCGAAGCGGATCGCCGTGCGGTGGCTCGATCTTCTGCACATCGGCGCCGAAATCGGCAAACAGCCGCGCGCAATAGCTCGTCGCCGCAGCACTTCCGATCTCGACAATCCGCAGATGCGACAACGCGCCCATCACGCTTCCTCGCGACAAAATGACCAGCCGGTGACAGCGGCTGATTCAGTTTCTTGTTGGGTGAACTTGAAGCCGTGCGACGAGTGTGATGCAAGTGGAATTTTCTTCCGCTAGACGGAATTAGCGAGCGTATGACCGAAGCTGCTGCTCAGCGCGAAGCGAGGATTGTGCGGCTAATTGCAGGTGAGCTGCGCTTCGAACCAGTGTTGCACTGAGTTCGACAATCGCGGCCATGCGCGCAAGACATGCGCGTATGTGGCCGCGCTCGCGCGGGTGATGTCGCGCAGTTCCTGCTCAATGGCGGGAAGATCAACACCGAGGCACCGGCCGGCCCTGGCGACGGTGCGACCATCGACCACAAGCTCTGAGATCAGCGACGCATTGCCGCGTGCGAACAAGAGGTCGAGCGGATCCGCATCGAGAATCTGATCAGGCTCGAGGCGGTCGAGATCGATGCCGACGAAATCAGCCGGCGCACCGACCGCGAGCTCGCCTGTCCCCGGCGCGCCGGTGGCGCGGCGGCCGTTGCGGATCGCGAGCGTGAAGAATTCCTGAGCAGTCCATGCACGCTTGAAGCCGAGGCCGCCGTGCGTCATCTGCACCAGCCGCATCTCGCGCAGCACGTCGTCATCCTCATCGAGCGCCAGGCCATCGACGCCGACGGCAATCCCGCAGCCGCAGCTATGCGCAGCCGCGATTGGCGCCAACCCGGACCGCAGGTGCAGGTTCGAGGAGAAATTGGTGACAATGCGCGCGCCCGACGCCGCGATCATCTCGAGCTCGTCGGGCCGAGCGTGGATGCAATGCGCGAGCGTCAGCCGCTCCGAGAGGAAGCCGATGTCACGGAGATAGCGCACGATGCCGCCGGGAAAATGCCGGTCGGCCCAGGCGCGCTGGTAGATCGTCTCGAGCAGATGCATGTGAATGCGGCGGCCGGTCTGCGCAGAGTTCTCCGCAACGGCCTCCAGCAGCGGCTTCGAGCACCACTGCACCCCGGCCGGCCCAAGCTGCACATCAATCTTCGGCCCGCCGATCGCCGCCGCGATGGCGTCGGTCAGCTCGATATACGCTTTTGGCGACATCGGGGCGCGCACGAAGAGATCCTCGATCATCTTGCGGTCGCCGGCCGGAAGGTCTGACAGCACCGGTTCGCTGTCGCCATAGACGATCGGGTTCTGGTCGCGCACCGCGATGGCAAAGGCGATGCGGATGCCGACATCGCCGGCGGCGCGCGCGATTGCCTTGGCCTCCTCGACCAGCGGCATGGTCCCGCTCGGCCTTGTATAGTGCACCATCATCGCCGCGCAGCCGGCCTGCGCTGCGCGGGCAAACGCCGAAGCCGCGGAGAGATAGGGATCGACCGGCGTGCCGACCACCGTGCGCAGGATCCAGCTCTCCAGCGGCATGCCGACCGCGCCGAAGCTCGACGCGCGCGGGCGCGCGTGGTCGTGGGCGTTGATGAAGGCGGGAAGGATGAGCGAGCGCGGGGCTGTCGCCGGGCCCGCGGCTTCGGAGATGTCGGTGATGACGCCGTCGGCGTGACTGAGCAGGGCGTCGTTGCGGATGCCGTGGTCAGGACCGCAGAACAGACGGGTTGCCGTGACGTTGGTCATCATCGCCTGTCATCTCCGCTTGCGTAACTTCACCTCTCCCGCTCGCGGGGGAGGTCGGATCGCATCGGAGATGCGATCCGGGTGGGGGCTCTCTCCACAACATGACTCGCGGAGAGAGCCCCCATCCCGGCCCTCCCCCGCAAGCGCAGGCCTATCGCATATGCTACTTGGCGACCGCGCAAGTGCTTGGCCTCGTGGTTCGAGACGCGCCGCAAGCGGCGCTCCTCACCATGAGGGTCTACTATTGTGCCGCAAAAACAAGACCTCATCCTGAGGAGCCCGCCGGAGGCGGGCGTCTCGAAGGATGGCCGCGAGGGCACCGCCACGAAATGCGATAGCTCTCCCCGCAAGCGGGAGAGGGAGAACACTGCTGATGCGGCCGGGGCTCGGCCTCGCTCAATCAATTCGCCGTATACACCAATTCCCGCTCGGCGCGCGGCGGCAGGAATTCGCGCGAAAACACTTCGGCCGGGGCCGGCGTGCGAGCGAGTTGGTAGCCTTCGACGATGAAGCCGATGGCGCGGGCCATGCGGTCGTCCCTGACGTCGCCGATGCCGATGTCCTTCATCTCCGGCGAGACGATCAGCTTCTCGAAGGAATATTGCAGCCGGCGCTTCTCGACATCGACATTGATCAGATTGTCATAGTTCAGCGCCGCCTTCATGGCAGCATTCTGATCCTTGGCGACCGCGATCGCGCCCTTGTTGATGGCGCGGACGAGGCCGGTCACCGCCTTCGGATTCGACGCGATCAGTTTGCGCGAGACCATCACGCCGTTGGAATAGAGGTCGAGCCCGTAATCGCCGAACGAGAACCATTTGAAGTCCTTGTCGGGGTCCTGGCGGTTCAGCACCAGGTTGAAATAGCTCGTGATGTTGAACACCAGCGCGGCGTCGATGTCGCCCTTGATCAGCATCGGCTCCTGCAGGTTCGGCGCCATGTTGGAGACCTTGATCTTCTCGCCATCGAGCCCGTTCTTGTGCACGAACACCGGCAACAGCCGCGTGGTCGGCGTGCCCTGCGCGCCGCCGAGCGTGTGGCCCTCGAAATCCTTGATCGTCTTGATGCCGCTCGAGTTCTTGGCGACGATCGCGAATGGCGGCTGGTTCCACATCATGTAGACCATGACGGGCGCATCCTGCGGCTTGGTTGCGGCGTTCTGGATGATCGCGTTGACGTCGCCGAAGCCGGCGTCATAGGCGCCCGACATGATGCGCGTCACGGTCGCGCCGGAGCCCTCGCCCTGGTCGATCACGACGTTGAGGCCTTCTTCCTTGAAGTAGCCGTTGTCCTTGGCGTAGAAGAACGCGGCGTCCGAGCCTTGCGTCTTCCAGCCCAACGTGAACTTGATGGTGGTGTCCTCGGCGCGCGCGGGACCGGCGATCAGGGCCAATCCCAACAGCGCGGCGCTTACTTTTCTCAGCATCGAGATCTCCTTAAGCTTCATTGCTTGACGGTCGACGAAGTGTCTCAAGTGGCGATGACATTGTCCTTGCGCGTCGCCCAGCCGGTGACCTGGCCCTCAATCAGCGAGAACAGGACGTAGAGCGCGACGCCGAGACCGGCGAGCACGAACAGCCCGGCGAACACCAGCGGCACGTTGAAATTGGAGGACGCGGTCATCATGACGTTGCCGATGCCGCGGTTCGAGGCGACGGTTTCCGACAGCACCGCGCCGACGAAGGCGTAGGAGACCGCGACCTTCAGCGAGGCGAAGAAGAACGGCATCGTCCTGGGCAGGCCGACATTCCAGAGGATGTCGAACTTGCTGGCGCCGAGCGCCTTCAGCACGTCCTCGAGCTCGGGCTCGGTGGTGGCAAGACCGGTGGCGATGTTGACGACAATCGGGAAGAAGCAGATCGACAGCGAGGTCAACACCGCCGGCACGGTGCCGGAGCCGAACCACAGCACGAAGATCGGCACCACGGCGACCTTCGGGATCGACGAGAAGCCGACCAGCAGCGGATAACAGGTGTCGTAGGCGGTTTTTGACACCCCGATCACGGCACCGAGCGCGACGCCGAGCGCCACGCCGAGCGCGAAGCCGATCATGGTGGTGACCAGGGTCTGCACGATGTGCGGCCACAGGATCGGGAATTTCTCGAACAGCGTGACGAAGATCTGCGACGGCCGCGGCAACACGAGATCCGACATCCCCGTCATCAGGCAGAATAGCTCCCAGGCGACGAAGAACAGCACGATCAGGGCGGCGGACCAGGCCTTCTGCCTGATATCTGACACGGACATGGTCAGGCCCCCTCTCGCGCGGCGGTGCGCGCATCGACGATGAAGGCGCGGAGCTTCTGGTTGAGCGCGACGAAATCCGGCTCGAAGGTCATCGCCACGGTACGCGGACGGGCGAAGTCGACCCTGGAGTCGTCGAGGATGCGGCCGGGCCGCGCGCTCATCACGCAGATGCGGCTGGCGAGGAAGCCAGCCTCGCGCAGATCATGGGTGACCAGCAGCACGGTCGGCCTGTGGGTGATCCAGAGCTGCTGAAGGATTCCCCACAGCTCCTCGCGGGTGAACTGGTCGAGCGCGCCGAACGGCTCGTCGAGCAGCAGCATGCGCGGCTCGTGGATCAGCGCGCGGCACAGATTGGCGCGCTGGAGCATGCCGCCGGAGAGCTGCCACGGATAGCGACCGCCAAAGCCCTTCAGCCCGACCTGCTCGAGCAGCGTGTTGGCCTTGTCGCGGAATTCGGTCTTGCGCAGCTTGCGGAACTGCGAGCGGAACGGCTCGACGATCTTCAGCGGCAGCATGATGTTCTTTTCGATCGTCATCCACGGCAGCATGGTCGGGTTCTGGAACGCCATGCCGACCCGCATCGCGCGCGCCGCGACCTCGCGGCCGCCGACGATGACGACGCCGGTGGTCGGCCGCGCCAGGCCGGAAACCAGCCGCAGGATGGTGGACTTGCCGCAGCCGGACGGGCCGACCAGCGCGACGAACTCGCCGTCGGCGATCCGCAGCGTGGTTGTCGACAGTGCCGGCACGGCGCGGGCGCCGCGGCCGAAGGTCACGGAGGCGTCCGACAGCTCGATCGCGGTCGGCGCGGATCCGGCGGCCATCGGCTCGCCGGCGAATTCGGAGTGTGGTTGCATGCGCATCACGAGCAAAGTGCATGCAAGCCGGATGCCAGCGGCAGCCGCGTTGAAAATCAAGGGGATCGCGCGTTCCGCACCTCAAAGGCCGGATTCCTTTTTGGCAATCCGCGGCTCAAACTGCATGCAATTCGAGCGCCAGATTGCTTTGACGGTATGATAAAGAGGCGTTCGAAGCACCTTCGAGAGGGATTCGCGGCAATGGCGGGGCGCGCCGACAGCAGCAAGACGGCTGAATCGTCAGACAAGGTCAGCGTGATCTGCCGCGCGCTGCGGCGCGCGATCATCGAGCAGGCGCTGGAGCCCGGCGCCAAGCTGCCCGAGGATTCGCTCGGCGAGCGCTTCGGCGTCAGCCGCACCATCGCACGGCATGCGCTCGGGCAATTGGCGGCGGAAGGCCTGGTCGAGCTGCGTCGCAACCGCATTGCCGTGGTGGCGACGCCGAGCTGGCAGGAGGCGCGCGATGCCTTCGATATTCGCATCGAGCTCGAGCGGCTGGTGGTGCGGCAGCTCGCGGGCAAGCTGACCAAGGCGCAGATCGCCGAGCTCACCGCCCATGTCGACGCCGAGGATCGGGCCCGCGACGGCACCGACGCGGTGTCGATCCGGCTCGCCACCGAATTCCACATCCTGCTCGCTCACATGACGAACAGCCCGATCCTGGTGCGCTATGTCAGCGAGGTCGCGTACCGCTGCTGCCTGACGCTGTCGCTCTACAGCCGGCCGCATTCGTCGGAATGCGCGATCAACGAGCACCGCGCGATCATCGCCGCGCTGGCGAAAGGCGACGTCGACAAGGTGATGGGCCTGATGCACAGCCATCTGGATTCCGTGGCGACCCGCGCGCTGGTCGCGCCAAGCCCGCAGCGCGGGCGCGATCTGCTGGATATTCTGGCCCCCTATGCCGACGAGGCGAGCGGCGAAAAGGTGGTGAAGCTGCCGAAGGCGGCGCGGCGCTGACACCGAGCCACGTTCGCGCTCCATCACCGTCATCCCCGCGCAAAGGCTTCGCCTTTGTCGCTGGAGGTGCGATCGGAGCGAGCCTCGAAGGATGCACGGCCCGGCCGGTGGCCGTCGATCCTTCGAGGGCCGCTGAAGAAGCGGCCACCTCAGAGCTTGTGACCCTATGAGTTGCGAGCGCGGCATTTGCCCTGGTAAGGCGATGGCGCGATCGGAAGGATG
>NZ_JASAUT010000063.1:0-44936 GCF_029952935.1 Bradyrhizobium sp. Mp19
AAGCTCGCCGGCGGCGTCCACCGCCTCGACGGCCAGCTCATGGTCGTCCTCGATGTCGATCGCGTGCTCGAACTGGTGCCCAAGACCGATCCAAGGACAGCTGCTGCAGCGTAACACTCCACCGCGGAGACGGTGGATTCCACAAGGAGGCCAACACATGAAGACATGTCTCGTCGTCGACGATTCCGGCGTGGTGCGAAAGATCGCGCGCCGCATCCTCGAAGGAATGGAGTTCACGGTCATCGAGGCCGAGGACGGCGCGGTCGCGCTCGAAGCCTGCAAGCGCGCGCTGCCGGATGCCGTGCTGCTCGACTGGAACATGCCGGTCATGGACGGCTTCGAATTCCTCGTGCAGCTCCGCCGCATGCCCGGCGGCGATCAGCCCAAGGTCGTGTTCTGCACCACCGAGAACGGCATCGACCACATCTCGCGTGCGCTGCATGCCGGTGCCAACGAGTACATCATGAAGCCGTTCGACAAGGACATCGTGATCGCGAAATTCCAGGAAGTCGGCCTGCTGGCGCTCGACGCGTCGGCCGAAGCCTGACACCCAGTTTCACCATTCAGTCCCTTGTGAGGCTCCCGTGACGCCCCCCGACTACGAGTATCTGCGTAAGCTCCTGAAGGACCAGTCCGGTCTCGATCTGTCCGCGGACAAGCAATATCTGATCGAGAGCCGCCTGCTGCCGCTGGCGCGCAAAAGCGGCCTGTCCGGCATCCCCGACCTGGTCGCCAAGATCAAGGCGGGCTCGTCCGCGCACACCGTCCAGGTGGTCGAGGCCATGACCACCAACGAGACGTTCTTCTTCCGCGACAAGGTGCCGTTCGAGCACTTCCGCGACACCATCATGCCGGAGGTGCTGAAGGCACGCGCCGCGCGCCGCAGCGTCCGGATCTGGTGCGCCGCCGGCTCGACCGGCCAGGAGCCCTATTCGCTGGCGATGTGCCTGAAGGAAATGGGCGCGGCGCTTGCCGGATGGCGCGTCGAGATCATCGCGACCGATCTGTCGCAGGAGGTGCTGGAGAAGTCGAAGGCCGGCATCTACAGCCAGTTCGAGGTGCAGCGCGGGCTGCCGATCCAGATGCTGGTCAAGTACTTCAAGCAGTCGGGTGAATTCTGGCAGGTCAATCCCGAATTGCGCGCGATGGTGCAGCACCGCCAGCTCAATTTGCTGCACGATTTCTCCCAGCTCGGCACGTTCGACGTGATCTTCTGCCGCAACGTGCTGATCTATTTCGATCAGGACACCAAGATCAACATCTTCAACCGTCTCGCCCGCTTGATGGAGGCCGACGGCTTCCTGGTGCTGGGTGCCGCCGAAACCGTGGTCGGCCTGACCGACACGTTCAAGCCGCTTCCCGAGCGGCGTGGCCTGTATCGGCCGAGCGGAGTGCGGGGCGGGCTCGCCATGCCTAGGCCTGCCATGGCGGTCGGATATTGAGCGATGACCGAGGACGGCAAATCCATTGAGCGGGTCACCTTCAGCCGGGGCGTCGATGTCTGCATCATGGCCATCGACGGCACCTGGCGGCGCGACTGCCAGCTCAATGCCATCTCCGACACCGATGCGTCGCTGACGGTCGAAGGTTCCATTCAGGGGCTCAACCTGAAGGAGTTTTTCCTCCTGCTGTCCTCGACCGGACTTGCGTATCGCCGTTGCGAATTGGTCCGCGTCAACGGCACCGAAATGGACATCAGCTTCCTCAAGGGCAAGCCGAGCAAGCGGCGGTCGTCCGCCGACGAAGAGCGGGCCAGGGCCTGACGTCAAGAAGACCTGATCCGGCCGGGCGGGCAAGGCCCGCGGCCAATCCGGACGATGCGTGGAACAGATTGCCGCCTGATGGGTTGGGCGTCGTCGGGACAATCGAGGTGATGGGCCGAACCCGTCGGTGGCGGCGGGTCAGTTCAGCAGACGCGCCGGTGCCCCGGAATCGCGCAGGCGGTCGAGCGCCGCGCCGAGGCCGGCATCGCATGCCTTCAGGGCGGTAGATGCTGTGAGATAGCGCGGGGTAACGTCGTCGCGAACGACGGTGTCGGCGTCGGCCTGCCGCGCGGCCAGCACGGCTTCGCGCGCAATCGCCGCTTCGATCAGCCGCAGGCTCGCCTGGACATGGCCAATCAGCGCGACCAGGTCCGTCACGATCAGACCGGTGGGATCATTGCCGTCGTCCAAGCGCGCTGCAACGCGGTCCGCCGCTGCATTTTCCATGAATGTTTCTCCACTGCCCCACTTTTAGGGAACGCGGTGCTACTTGTGCGTTAAGCGGACGTCCCGTACAAATACGGGTCCATTGATCGAGATGGTCTAGTTAGTTCTTGTGCGGTCAGGGCAGCACGCTTCACCACTGATGGACGATGCATATGGTTGAGAATGGCGCTCCGCGCGGGGAAATCTTTGTAGTCGACGACGATCCTGCCGTTCGCGAGACGCTTTCAGTGGTCCTGTCGACCGCTGGTTACAAGGTGATCTGCTTTGCGGACGGCGCGGCGTTGCTCGCGGTGGCGCGCAGCAGGACGCCGGCCTGCATCCTGCTCGACGTGCACATCCCCGGCAAATCCGGCCTCGATATCCTGAGAGAGCTGCATGGCGAGGATTATCCGGCGCCGATCTTCATGATCTCCGGTCAGGGCGACATCGCAATGGCGGTCAGCGCCATCAAGAACGGCGCGCTCGACTTCATCGAGAAGCCGTTCCGCGGCAACGAAATCGTGAGCCGTCTGAACGAGGCGATCGACGCCTACACCAGGCGCCAGGCCGAGACGTCGGCGTCGCGGATCGCCGCGCTGCACTTCCCGGGCCGCGAGCCGCTGACCCGCCGCGAGCGCGAGGTGCTCGAGCAGTTCACCGCGGGCGCCTCCAACAAGGAAGCCGGCCGCCACCTCGGCATCAGTCCGCGCACGATCGAGGATCACCGCGCCAACATCATGAAGAAGCTCGGCGCGCGCAACGCCGCCGATCTGGTCCGCATCGTGATGACGGCGCAGCAAAAATAAGCCAAGGCTGGTTTACGTTCCGATTGCCACATTGCGGAGCCCGCGCGGCGCACGTTCAGCGAACGGCACGTCTGCGCCGAGGGCGGGACGACATGTCTGAAAATCGAGTGTATGCCTGACGCAGGGCAAGCGTGCCGGGACCGCGCGCGTGCGAGCAATGTCGAGACACATGGCGATGACGAAAAAGAACAAGACCCCGGATCAATTGCGCAGCGCGCGCTGGTTTGCGCCCGATGATCTGCGCGCCTTCGGCCACAGATCGCGGGCGATGCAGATGGGCTACGCACCGGAGGAGTGGCGCGACCGGCCGGTGATCGCGATCATCAACACCTGGTCGGATGCGCAGCCCTGCCACATGCATTTCAAGAGCCGGGTCGACGACGTCAAGCGCGGCGTGCTGATGGCCGGCGGCTTTCCGCTCGAGCTGCCGGCGCTGTCGCTGTCGGAATCGCTGTTGAAGCCGACCACGATGCTCTACCGCAACATGCTGGCGATGGATGCCGAGGAGCTGCTGCGCGGTCATCCGGTCGACGGCGTGGTGCTGATGGGCGGCTGCGACAAGACCACGCCAGGCCTGCTGCTCGGGGCCACCAGCATGAACCTGCCGGCGATCTATCTGCCGGCCGGGCCGATGCTGCGCGGCAACTGGAAGGGCCGCACGCTCGGCTCCGGCTCGGACACCTGGAAATACTGGGACGAGCGCCGCGCCGGCAAGATCTCCGACAAGGACTGGGTCGACATGGAGGCCGGCATCGCCCGCAGCTACGGCACCTGCATGACCATGGGCACGGCCTCGACGATGACCGCGATCGCGGAAGCCATCGGCATGACGCTGCCGGGCGCCTCGTCGATCCCCGCGGCCGACGCCAACCACATCCGCATGAGCTCGGAGGCCGGCCGCCGCATCGTCGAGATGGTGTGGGAGGATCTCACGCCGCAGAAGATCCAGACCCGCAAGGCCTTCGAGAACGCGATCACGGTCGCGATGGCGATGGGCTGCTCGACCAACGCCATTATTCACCTCATCGCGCAGGCGCGCCGCGCCGGCCAGGATATCTCGCTCGACGACTTCGAGATCGCGAGCCGCAAGGTGCCTGTGATCGCCAATGTGCGGCCGAGCGGGGACCTCTATCTGATGGAGGATTTCTTCTATGCCGGCGGGCTGCCCGGCCTGATGAACCGGATCAGGCAGCATTTGCATCTCGACTGCATCACCGTCACGGGCAAGACCCTCGGCGAGAACATCGAAGGTGCCGAGGTGCACAATGACGACGTGATCCGCACCGTCGACAACCCGATCTACAAGGAGGGCGCGCTCGCGGTGTTGAAGGGCAATCTCGCGCCCAACGGCTGCGTCATCAAGCCAAGCGCCTGCGATCCGCGTTTCCTCAAGCATACCGGGCCGGCGCTGGTGTTCGACGACTATCCGTCGATGAAGAAGGCGGTCGATGATCCCGATCTCGACGTCACGGCCGATCACGTGCTGATCCTGCGCAATGCCGGTCCGCAGGGTGGGCCGGGTATGCCGGAATGGGGCATGCTGCCGATCCCGACCAAGCTCGTGAAGCAGGGCGTGCGCGACATGGTGCGGCTGTCGGACGCGCGGATGAGCGGCACCAGCTACGGCGCCTGCATCCTGCACGTGTCGCCGGAATCCTATATCGGCGGCCCGCTGGCGCTGGTGCGGAACGGCGACCGCATCACGCTCGATGTCGCCGCGCGCACCATCAATCTCGATGTGCCGGAGGCCGAGCTCGCCAGGCGCCGCGCCGAATGGATGCCGCCCGAGCCGCGCTTCGAGCGCGGCTATGGCTGGATGTTCTCGAAGCACATCAAGCAGGCCAATGAGGGCTGCGACTTCGATTTCCTCGAGGCCGGCTTTGGCAAGCCGGTCGGCGAGCCGTCGATCTACTGACTCACAACGTCGTTCCGGGGCACGCGAAGCGTGAACCCGGAACCTCGAGATTCCGGGTTCGATGCTGACGCATCGCCCCGGAATGACAACCGGAAAATCCTATGTCAAAACTCAGCGACACCACCCGCAACAAGCTGAAATCCGTCTCCACCGCGACCGTTGCGACCGCGCTGTTCAAGCGCGGCTTCCGCATCCAGATGATCCAGGATGTTCATCCGCTCGGTCCGGATCAGCCGACCATGGTCGGCGAGGCCTTCACGCTGCGCTACATGCCGGCGCGCGAGGACCTCAACACCATCGAGGTGTTCCGCGATCGCGCGCATCCGCAGCGCAAGGCGATCGAGGACTGCCCCGTGGGCGCGGTGCTGGTGATGGACAGCCGCAAGGATGCGCGCGCGGCGTCGGCCGGCGCGATCCTGGTGACGCGGCTGATGAAGCGCGGCTGCGCCGGCGTCGTCACCGACGGCGGCTTCCGGGATTCGGCCGAGATCGCGCGCCTCGGTTTCCCGGCCTTTCATCATCGCCCGAGCGCGCCGACCAATCTGACGCTGCATCAGGCGATCGAGATCAACGTCCCGATCGGCTGCGGCGATGCGCCGGTGTTTCCAGGCGACGTCATCCTCGGCGACAGCGACGGCGTCATCGTGATCCCGGCGCATCTCGCCGACGAGATTGCCGACGAGACGTTCGAGATGACCGCGTTCGAGGATTTCGTCACCGAGCAGGTCCAGAACGGCCGCGGCATCTTCGGGCTCTATCCCGCGACCGACGAGCAGACGCTGAAGGATTTTGCTGCGTGGCGGAAGGCGAAGGGGCGGTAGCTTTTTTCGCCCCGCCCTCCGCTGTCGTCCCTGCGAAAGCAGGGACCCATAACCACAGGGAGGAGTTTGGCGAAGACAGCCAGTTGCGTTGCGTGCCGTGGTACTGCGACTTCCTTGCTCGATGGATCACGCGGTATGGGTCCTGGCTTTCGCCAGGACGACGAAGGGGAGATATCCCGCTACGAGGTCTACACCTCCGCCTTGTCCGCCATCCCGACCGCCCACAGCGCAAACGCATAGACGATCGCGACCTCGTCGAGGCGGTTGAAGCGGCCGGAGGCGCCGCCGTGGCCGGCGCCCATGTTGGTGCGCAGCAGCACCGGGCCGCCGCCGCGCATGGTGGCGCGCAGCCGCGCGATCCATTTCGCCGGCTCCCAATAGGTGACGCGCGGGTCGGTGAGCCCGCCCATCGCCAGGATCGCCGGATAGTCCTTGGCCGCGACATTGTCGTAGGGCGAATAGGACAGGATGGTGCGGAAATCCTTCTCGCTCTCGATCGGATTGCCCCATTCCGGCCATTCCGGCGGCGTCAGCGGCAGCGTGTCGTCGAGCATGGTGTTGAGCACGTCGACGAACGGCACTTCGGCGACGATGCCGGCGAAGAACTCGCCGGCGCGGTTGGCGACCGCGCCCATGAGCATGCCGCCCGCCGAGCCGCCATGACCGACGATGCGCTTTTCACCGGTATATTTCGCCTCGATCAGCGCGCGCCCGGCGGCGGCGAAATCGTCGAACGTGTTGGTCTTCTTCTCGCGCTTGCCGTCGAGATACCAGCCCCAGCCCTTGTCGGCGCCGCCGCGGATATGCGCGATCGCATAGACAAAGCCGCGGTCGACCAGCGAGAGCCGGTTGGCGGCAAACGACGCCGGCATCGCCATGCCGTAGGAGCCGTAACCATACAGCAGGAGCGGCGCCTTGCCGTCGCGAACGAAATCCTTGCGATGCAGGATCGAGACCGGCACCTGCGCGCCGTCATGCGAGGTCGCCATGATGCGCGTGGTGACGTAGTCCGCTGGGTTGTGGCCGGACGGAATCTCCTGGCGCTTGCGTAAGCTCCGCGTGCGCGTCGCCATGTCATAGTCATAGACTTCCGACGGCGTCGTCATCGACGAATAGGCAAAACGTAAGTTGGTGGTGTCGAACTCGTAGCCGCCCATGGTGTCGAGCGAATAGGCCGCTTCGTCGAAGGCGATCGCGTGCTCCTCGCCGCTCCTGAGGTCGCGGATGATGATCGCCGGCAGCGCATTGGCGCGCTCCAGCCGCACCATGTGGCCGGCATAGAGCTCGACGTCGAGCACATAGACGCCCTCGCGATACGGGATCAGGTCGCGCCAGTTGCTGCGTTCGGGCGCTGTGAGCGGCGCGGTGACGACCTTGAAGTCGATGGCATCGTCGGCATTGGTCAGGATGAACAGCTCGTCGCCGCGGTCGGCGATCGAATATTGCACGCCTTCCTCGCGCGCCGCGACGAGGCGCGGCGGCGCGTCGGGATTGGAAAGATCGATCAGCCGCTGCTCGGAGGTCTCATGGTCGCCGCCCGCGATCACGCAGAAGCGGCCGCTCGCGCTCTCGTGCAGATGGGTGAACCAGCCGGAATCCTGCTCCTCATAGATCAGGGTGTCGTCGGCCTGTTTGGTGCCGAGCTTGTGCCGCCACACCTGCATCGGCCGGTGATTGTCGTCGAGCTTGACGTAGAAGAAGCTCCTGGAATCCGCGGCCCAGACCACGCCGCCGTCGGTCTCCTCGACGAGGTCGTCGAGATCGCCGCCGGTGGCCCAGTCGCGCACCCGGATCGAGAAATATTCGGAGCCCTTGGTGTCGGCGCTCCAGGCGTGCAGCCGATGATCGTTGGAATGCCGGCTGCCGCCGAACTTGAAATATTTGTGGTCCTTCGCCAGCGCGTCGCCGTCGAGCACGACATGCGCGTCGCCGCCGTCGCGCGGCGTGCGGCAGTACAGCTCGTGCTGACCGCCCTCGCGGAACTTGCGGAAATAGGCGAACGGGCCGTCCGGCGACGGCACGCTGGAATCGTCCTCCTTGATCCGCCCGCGCATCTCCTTGACCAGCCGCTTCTGCAAGCCGTCGGTGTGGCCGAGCAGGCTCTCGGTGTAGCCGTTCTCGGCTTCGAGATAGCTCCGGATATCGGGATCGAGGATCGAGGGATCGCGCAGCACCTCCTGCCATTTCGGATCCTTGATCCACGCATAATCGTCCGTCACCGTGATGCCGTGGGTGGTGAAGGAATGCGGCCGGCGCGGCGCGACAGGGGGCGATGTTGTGGTGGCGGGTTTGGTCACACGATCCTCATGGTGCGGGGTTCCGCTCTATATCGGGATGAATGTGGCGATTGCCAGATGGGGCGCGCATCCTTGGTTGCCTCGTCATTGCGAGCGAAGCGAAGCAATCCATCGTTCCGCGAAGGGATAGAATGGATTGCTTCGTCGCTTCGCTCCTCGCAATGACGACGTGGTTAGGGGGAGCTACCCGTTCCGTAGCCTCGCCCCCGCATTGCCGCCGGACATCGGAATCCGGTTCACCGCCAGCACCACCGCGAAGGTGATCACCAGCATCGCAATGCCGAGCACCGCGATCGCGGCGAGGTCGCCGCCTTCGTTGAGGTCGTAGATCAGGACCGACAGCACCTTGGTCTGCGAGGTGAACAGCACGATCGCCGCCGACAGTTCCCGCATCACGCCGATGAAGATGAAGCACCAGGTCGCGATCACGCCGGTGCGCAGCAGCGGCGCTGTGATCTGGCGCAGCGCCTGCAACCGCGTCGCGCCGAGGATGCGGCTCGCCTCCTCGAGCTCGGGATGGATGGTCGAGAACGCCGCCTGCAATTGCTGATAGGCGGAGGGCAAATTGATGGTGAGGAACGCCAGCAGCAGGATCCACAGCGTGCCATAGAGCACGAAGGGCGGCCGCGTGTAGCTCAGGAACAGGCCGACGCCGAGCACGATGCCGGGGACTGCGACCGGCGCGGTGGCGAGGAAGCCGAGCACGCGGTGGCCCGCGATCACCTTGCGCGTCGTGACATAGGCGATGACGAGCGCGAGGATGGTGCCGATCGTCGCGGTCGCGGTGCCGAGGATCACGGTGTTCTTGAGCGCGAGCTGGGTCGACGACAGCTCGGTGAACACGAAGACGATGTTGTGCAGCGTCGCCGTCGACGGCGTCACCAGCGTGGTCGCGTTCGGCGAGAACGCGGCGTTGAGCAGCGCGAGGTAAGGCAGGAAGACGGGATTGAGTAAGACCAAAAGGCAGAAGCCGAGCGCGGCCCAGCGCCAGCCGCGCAATTCGACCCGGCGCGGCGCGCCATACTTGCCGCCGATCACCGAATAGCCGCGGCGGCCGAGCAGCGCCTTCTGGCCCTGCAGCAGCAGGATGGTCAGCACCAGCAGCGGCACCGCGGCGGCGGCCGCGAGCTCGAGCTTCGGCGGATACTGGAACAGGCTCCAGATCTTGGTCGTCATGGTGTGGAAGCCGGCCGGCAGCGCCAGGATCGCCGGTGAGCCGAACAGCGTCATCGCCTGCAGGAACGCGATCAGGGCGCCCGCGACCAGCGCGGGCAGCGCCAGCGGGATGGTCACTCGCCGTGCCGTGGTCCAGGCATTGCCGCCGAGGATCGCGGAGGCATCTTCCAGCTCGCCCGGCATGGTGTCGAGCGCGTTGGCCACCAGCACGAACACGAACGGAAACGTGTAGCAGGAGATCACGAAGATGATCCCGGTCATCGAATAGATGTTGAACAGCGCGTCGGCATCCTCGCCTGCGAACAGCCGGTAGAGCTGGTTCAGCAGCCCGGAGTTCGGCGCCGCCAGCAACTCCCAGGCGACCGCGCCGAGAAACGGCGGCGTCACGAACGAGGCCGTCACCAGTGCGCGGATGGTCTGCCGTCCCGGCATGTCGGTGCGCGACACCAGCCAGCTGATCGGCGCCGCGACGATGCAGCAGATCAGCGCCGACGTGGTCGCGATGATCGCGGTCGTCAGCAGTGGATCGAGGAAATCGGGATTGCTGAACAGCGTGACGAAGTTCTGCAGCGTCGGATGCCGGCTCTTGTCGGTGAAGGCAAACACCGCGAGCCACGACAGCGGCAGCAGGATCAGCAGGATGAGCACTGCCGCGAACAGCCACAGCACCGGGCGTGTCCAGTCGATGCGGGAGCTTGGGGCCGGGGAGGTGGTGATGGTTGTGGTCATCTTATCCGCGCATCCATTCTATCCCCTCATCCTGAGGAGCGCGGAACGCGCGTCTCGAAGGACGAGGCCACCACTGGGGCCGCATGGTTCGAGACGGCGCTTCGCGCCTCCTCACCATGAAGGGTCCTAGACTTTGAACAGCCGCGCATAGCGCGTCTTGATCTCTTCGGTCATCGCTTCCACCCCCGCCGGATCCTCCTTCATCAGCTTGACGTCGGAAAGCTTGCGCCGGCCGGCCTTCGGCTGCACCTGGGCGTGCAGCGAATATTGGCCGGTGAAGTCGACGAAGAATTGCTGGGTCTCGCGGGTGTGCAGCCAGGCCTGGAACAGCCTTGCGGCGTTCGGATGCGGCGCACCGGCGAAGATGCCTGTGGGACCCGAGATCGTCGGCGTGCCCTCGGTCGGATAGACCGGCTCGACCGGCTGTCCGGCTTCCTTCAGGAGCACGATGCCATATTCATTGCCGTCGGCCATCACGGCGCGCTCGCCGAGCGAGAGTTTTTTCGGCGGATCGGTCGAGGACTGCACCTGCATCACGCGCTGTTTCGCAAGCTTCTCCAGATACGGCCAGCCGAGCTCGCGCACGATCTGGAACGTGGTGGTCATGATGGTGCCGCTATAGGCCGGATGGCCCTTCACCATCTTGCCCATCCACTTCGGGTCGAGCAGGTCGGCAAAGCTCTTCGGCGCGTCCTCCGCCTTCACCAGATTGGTGTTGTAGGCGATCGACGACAGCCACAGCCGCGTGGTCACGGCCATGCCGTCGGGGTCGCAATAATTGTCGGGAAAATGCTTCGCGACGTCTTCGGGCACGAACGGCATCAGCCAACCGCTCTTCTTCCACGGGATGAAATGCGAGGCATCGGCGCTGTTGACGACGTCGGCGGCGTGGATGTTGGAATCGAATTCCTGCGCCACGCGCTGGAACAGCCGCTCCGAGCCTGAGCGCTCGATCTGCACGGTGATGCCTGGATAGGCGGCCTCGAACGCCTTGCCGAGCTTTTCGCCGACCGGCAGGTCCATCGACGAATAGAACACGAGCTTGCCTTCCTTGGTCGCGGCGGCGACGAGATCGGGCGTGATCGCGACCGGCGCGGGGACGGCGGCGCGTGCCGGTGAAGCGAACACCGTGCCGACCCCAAACGCCGCGGAGCCTTTCAGGACATCGCGTCTGGAAACCGGCTTCCGCATCGCGTCGCTCCGTTTCTTGTTGTTATCGGCTGAGCGCCCGGCAGCGCGCGGGCGGCAAGGTCAGCCACACCTCGCTGCCCTTCTCGACCGCGGTTTCCGTCGGCGTGGTCACCCGCAGCGATGTACCGTCAGCGGTTTCCACCATGTAGTCGCGATTCATGCCGAGATAGACCTGCCGCGTCACGATGGCTTTGAGTGTGTTCTGCTGCGCGATGGGTGCTTGCGTCGCGAGCTGGATCTCATGCTGGCGGATCGCGACCGGCGCGCTCTGGCCGGCCGTCAGCGTGGCGCCGACCACCTCGAGCGTTGCACCGGCGAACTCCACGTGGTTCGCATCGCGCGCGGTGCCCTTGATCACATTGGCGGCGCCGATGAAGCGCGCGACGAATTCGGATTCCGGCCGCGCGTAGATGTCCTCAGGCGCGCCGAGCTGGTCGATCTTGCCGGCATTCATCACCGCGATCAGGTCGGCTGTGGTCATCGCCTCGGACTGGTCGTGGGTGACGTAGACCGTGGTGTAGCGATATTCGTCGTGCAGGCGGCGGATCTCGAACCGCATCTCCTCGCGCAGATTGGCGTCGAGATTGGACAAGGGTTCGTCGAGCAGCAGCGTCTCAGGGCCGACGATCAGCGCGCGCGCCAGCGCAACACGCTGCTGCTGGCCGCCGGAGAGCTCGCCCGGATAACGCTGTGCCAGCGGTTCCAGCTTGGTTGTGGCCAGGATCGCGGCGAGCTTTTTGGCGATGGTGTCGCGATCCATTTTGCGCAAGCGCAGGCCGTAGACGATGTTCTCCGCCACCGTCATATGCGGCCACAGCGCGTAGCTCTGGAAGATCATCGACATGTTGCGCTGCTCGGGCGGCAGCGTGCGCGCCCTCGACGACACCACGCGGTCGCCGACGCGGATCTCGCCGTCGGATGGTTCGAGGAACCCGGCGATCAGCCGCAGCGTCGTGGTCTTGCCGCAGCCGGATGGCCCGAGCAGACAGACCAGCTGGCCGTGATCGATCGTGAGCGAAACATCATCAACCGCGACAAACGATCCAAACCGCTTGACCAGGCCGCGCAATTCCACCGATGCCAAGCGGTCCCTCCATTTTGTTGTGTCGCAGGGATCCGTGCCCGGCTGTTGCCGGCAGTAAAGCGGAAAATGATGACGACGGAAAGTGTTCGGGCCTTAGCAATGCGTTGCATGCACTGCATCCCGTCATCCTTGTGAGCGCATCAGTCACAAGCGACGCCAGACATTCAGTGTCGTCCCGGCCTAGTGCGCAATTGCGCACGGGGGGCCGGGACCCATAACCACCGATGGTCATTATTGTGCGCCGGCGGAACGACGAGTCTGCCCGCAACACCCGCCGCGGATTATGGGTCCCGGCCTTCGCCGGGACGACAGCGGAGCGTGTGGCTTCGATCGTACCCAGGATGACCGAGCACTGCCTTGCTCAGCCTACGCCTTCACGTTCTCGCCGAGCCACTGGATGGCGGCGTCGGCGCCGGCCTTGCCGTGCGGGATGTTCAGCGCTGTCAGCGCGACCTCGACGACGCCGAGGGTGCCGAGGATCATCGGCGCGTTGACGTGCCCCATATGCGCGATACGGAAGGCCTGGCCCTGCAAATCGCCAATGCCGGTGCCGAGCACGACGCCGCATTTCTCCTTGGCATAGCGCTGGATCGCGGCGGGATCGGCGCCCTTCACGGTGACCGTCGTCACGGTGTTGGAACGCTCGGCGGGTTCGGTGATGTTGAAGCCGAGCACCTGTCCCTCGGCCCAGACCGCGACCGCGCGGCGCACGGCTTCGCCGAGCAGCCGATGCCGCAGATGCGCATTCTCCAGGCCTTCGGCGTGCAGCATGTTGATCGCCTCGCGCAGCGCGAACAGCAGATGCACCGGCGCGGTGCCGGCATATTTGCGGTAGTGCTCCGAGCCCTCGCGCTCGGTCCAGTCCCAATAGGGCGTGCGCAGGTCGGCTTTCTTGTGGGCGTCCCAGGCGCGGTCGTTGGCGGCGACGAAGCCGAGGCCGGGCGGCGTCATCAGGCCTTTCTGCGAGCCCGACATCGCGACGTCGACATACCATTTGTCCATCTCGAACGGCATGCAGCCGAGCGAGGCCACGGTGTCGACCATGTACAATGCAGGATGGCCGGCGGCCTTGATCGCCTTGCCGATCGCCTCGATGTCGTTATAGGCGCCTGACGCGGTGTCGACCTGCACCACCAGGATTGCCTTGATGGTGTGCTCCTTGTCGCGCCGCAGCCGCTCCTCGACCTCGGCCGGACGGATCGCCCGGCGCCAGTCGCCCTTCAGCACCTCGACCTCGGCGCCCATCGCGGCCGCAGCCTGGCCCCAGCCGATCGCGAAGCGCCCGCTCTCCAGCACCAGCACCTTGTCGCCGCGCGACAGCACGTTGGAGAGCGTCGCCTCCCAGGCGCCGTGGCCGTTTGAGATGTAGATGTAGGACTTGCCCTGGGTGGCGAACAGCCTCGAGAGGTCGCGCAGCAGGCTCTCAGTCAGTTCGACCATCTCGTTGGAGTAGATGTCGAGCGCCGGGCGGTGCATGGCCTGCAGCACCTGATCGGGCATCGTGGTGGGCCCGGGGATGGCCAGAAATTCCCGGCCCGCGCGAACGGTCATCGTCCTGTTCCTTTTGGATAAAGCGCGCAAATCATGCGTGTGAGGGATCAGGCGCAGAGAATATTCCATCGCGGCTTCGATTGCGAGCAGGACGAAGCAATCCAGCGTTTCCAAAACCGCGGGGCAGCATGATCCGGAAAAGTGCGAAGCGGTTTTCCCCCGCGACAAACGCATGGCGTTTGCGCGGAGATCATGCTCAACAATGAGCTAATGCGCGATGGCGACTCAACCCCGTCTCATCACGATTTAGCCCCTATTTGCCGATCGCTTCGACGACCGCGCGCCAGACTTGGTCCTTGAACTCGGTCGCGGCGGGGCTCGGGAGCTGCTCGACGGTGCCGTGGTTCTTGCGGCAGGCCTCGACCAGCCGCAGCACCCAGATTTCGCCGTCGGTGTAATAGGGATCGCCGCCGCCATTGCGGCCGTTGAAGGTCGGGCCGATGCCGGTCACCTGATATTTCGCGGTGGCCATGCCGGCGGACTCGAGGTCCGTGGCGAGCAGCGCGCGTTCGGCGTCGAGGTCGGCCGCGATGTGATGCGTCACCGCGCCGGTGTAGTGGCTGACGCCGACGCTGCGGTCGAGCGTCGCGGCGCCCAGCCACACCGGACGCTTCTCCTCGCCCTGATCGAGCACCCTCCAGAACCGGACATGGTTGCGGCGATCCGCGCTCGATCCGACCGGCCGCTCGAAGGCGAGGTCCTCGCGGCGGTCGAGATAGAACAGGTTGCTCACCGGCGCATCCTTGTAGGGGCGATCGAGCAGCACGCTGCCCACGATCTCGATCGACGATTTCAGCGTCACCGGATCGGCCGGAAACCAGCCCGCCTCGTGCATCGCGCAGACCACGTCCCGCTTGTCGCCGATCAGCCCGACATTCATCGGATCGCCGGGAATGCCCTGCGCGGTACGCGTCACCATCGGCAGATTGGCGAGACCCTTCTGATGCTCGTAATGCGTCCACAGCGCCGGCAGCAGCAGATAGGCCGCGATCAGGTAGATCACCAGGACGAACAGCAACAGCAGCTGCGCTTGCCGGAGGCGGCTGCGCCGGCGCACGGAAGGAGGATTGATCTCGACATCGCTCATGCCGCGGTCCTTCACCTCTCCTGCTTGCGGGGGAGGTCGGATTGCATCGAAGATGCAATCCGGGTGGGGGCTTTCTCCTCATAAGGAGCGTCGCAAGCGGTGACACCCCCACCCCAAACCCTCCCCCGCAAGCGGGAGAGGGAGCGCGGTGCCGATGAGGCTACAATTCAATCAGACTTCCGACTAGCGCCGCGTCTCGCGGCAGCCGGCGGCCTCGGCCTCCTCGACCGAGCAGAACCAGCGCGTGCCCTTGCTGATCTTCATCTCGATCTTGGCGTACCAGCGGCTGGTCTGCTGGTGAAAGATGCATTCGCCGGAGCGGTTGACGTTGCCCTTGATGGTGCAGTCGGGCGAGGGCGCCACCGGGCCGGAGGCCGAGGCGAGCAGGATCGCGTTGGCGCCGTCCGGCGGCTTCACCGCGCCGAGCACGGTGGTCTTCTTGTTGCGCACCCGCCAATCCCACGGCGCGATGAAGGCACCTTGCCACATCCCGGCTTTTGCCTCACGCGCGGCCTTCTCGTCGGCTTCGTAGTCATGCGAGGCGCGGGTGTAGGCCAGCGCCCAGCCGCTCGCGACCAGCCATTTCTGGATGTCCTCGCCGTCGACCTCGCAGCGCGCGATGGTGCGGCCGCGGCGATCGACCGAGCGGGCGTGGCAGGTCCAGGTCTTGCTGCCGGCATGCTTGATCAGCTCGTCGCGCGCGGCGACGCCGCAGGTCCAGCGCTCGCCCTTGGTGTTGAGGCAGAGCTGGTCGGTCGACGGCGCGTCGATGCCAGCGAGCCGGATGCGGACGCTGCCGATCATGAGCTGGTCGCCGTCGCGGATCTTCGGCACGCCGGTGATGTCGGCGGCGGCAGCCAGCGTCGGTAGCGAGAGCAGCAGCCCCGCGGTGAGCAGCGTCTTGAACATCGGCGTTCCCGGCCAGGTTCTTATCGTTCAAATGGCTTTTGGCGTGCAGTGGTCAGTGCCCAACGATTGTGCGGGCAATTGGGCAACCGTGCCAGTGCTGTTGCGTTTCCGCCAGTTTCAACTTCGCGTCATCCGGCTATCAATGCGCCGTTCGTCTTCGTCGGTTCGTAGGATGGGTAGAGCGTAGCGAAACCCATCATCTCACGACGCGGACAATATTGATGGGTTTCGCTGCGCTCTACCCATCCTACACCTACACCGCGGCCATTCGTCGCTTCGCCAGCGCAAGCGCCATCAGCACGAAAGCCGAGGTCACCTCCGGCCCGCCGACCAGGATGCGGGTCGGCGTCTTCATCTTATTCCACTCATAGGCCCGGTAGGGCCCCTTGCGGCCGCCCTCGCCGAGGCCCTGCACGATGCAGTGCAGCGCCGGCGTGAAGGTCGAGACCTCGGCGCCAAGATGCGCCAGCGCCATCAGCGCCAGCGCGGCGTCGAACGGGTTCATCTCGTGGGCGATCAGCTCGTGCGTGACATAGCCGAGCACGCGGGCGCGGATCAGTGCGAACACGTTGCCGGGATCGATGATGCGCTGCGCCGCCAGCGGCAGCGCGACGAAGGCGGCATAGCAGCGGCCGAAATAGGCCGAATAGAGCTCGGGCAGATAATAGATGTGCGAGCGCGGGTTTTTGAACGCGCCGCTTTCGACCAGCTGTTTCTGGAAGGCGATGATGCGATGCACGGTCTCCAGCCGCTGCGGCGTCTCGATGATCTGCCAGCGGGCGAGGTTGCGGAACGAGACCTCGAGGATGTCGAGATTCAGCGTCGGATCGAGGTCGTTGCCATAGGGCCGCTCGCCGGCGAGATTGTCGATCCAGGTGACGACGCCGCCCTCGTAGTCGATGTTGTCGTTGAGCGGCACGGTGACGCGCGGCTCGTTGGCGCCCGATCGCACCTGGTAGCCGCGGTAGAAGTCGAGCAGCGGCTGCTGCAGGATCGGATCGTCGGAGCCGGCCTGGGTCGCGGCCGAGAACGAGCACGCCGTGGTGTCGCAGTCCGGCACATAGATGCCGAAGCCGAGATCCTGCTTGATCTGGGCGAAGAAGCGCGAGAAGCGCGGATGCCTCCCCGGCGCCAGCGCGGTGATGACCTTCACCGTCGAGCCGTCATGCGACGGCACCTCCTCGGCGCTGGTCTTGAGGCAAAAGTCCACCATGTCGGCGATCGCGCGCCGCGCGGTAACAGCTTCATCCGGCGCGGCGAGCCCGGTCTCGACGAAGCCGAGCAGCGCCTCGGTGAAGAAGGCGTCGTAATAGGCCGAGCGGTGGCGGATCTGGACCGGCTCCCACATCGGCTCGGCGATGCCGCGCCAGGGCGGATTGATCAGCGCGCGCGCCGGCGAATGCGCGATGAAGATCCGCGCCAAATTGAACAGCAAGGTCGAGTTCTTGTAGCCGCGCGCGTTCAGCCCGGTCAGCGCCATCAGCAGCTCGCGCCCGCCGACGTCGGGGTCGCCGATCAAATTGAAGGCGGCATAGGTCGGGATGAAGCCGTTCCTGCCGAACGAGCGCAACAGATGCGCGCCGGTCAGGCGGATCACGCGGTCGATCTCGGCGATCTCCGGCGGGCGGCTAGGTGCGGTCGCGGCCGGCGGGGCCGGGTGGCGCACGCCGATACCGTCCATCAACGCTGCGATCGGCGTGCCGATCGCGGCCCAGTCCGGCGCCGCGACGTCGCGCGCCGCGGTAAGCGCCGCGCGCAGGCCGGCGAGGCGGCCGGGATCGTTGAGCGCGGGCAGGCCGGTGCGGCGGAGCAGCGCGCGCAGCGGCGGGTTGCCGAGCGCGGTCCGGTAGAATTTTCCGAGATGGGCATCGCCGCCGCGATAGGCCTGCAGCACGGGGTCGCAGACGTCGTACAGCGACGGGCCGTCCTTCTTGACGGTCAGCGACCGGCACACCGCGCCTGCGATCTCGTGAAGGCCCAAGAAGCTCAAAGAATCCCCTTTCCCGAGGAACCGGTTAACGCCGCCGCCCGACGGTGTTTCCTGTCGCTCCGCCCCAAACTCGCAAGTCTTTGGAAAGCTACATGAATCGCCACAAAACACAAATGTGACTAAGATCACGTAACGGGATTTTAACGGCGTCAATGGCCTCTGCCGGGCGGCAGCATGCGGCAATTCGGGTTGCCCCGAGCGGCCGTCCGGGTTAAAGGAGCGTTTGTTGCGGCGCCGCAAATTGAGTTCAATTCAACGGCACACACACCTCAACCCCATTAAACCTGAACGTCTTTGACGCGACTAACTGGCGCGATCTTCGCTTGAGCGCCATCGGGATAAGAATTGGGACTTAGGAACGCTATGGACCTTAGGCAGCTTCGCATTTCCCGCCGCACCATCGCCGTCTGCGTCGCGGTGGCCGGCACGGTGTCGCTGGCGATTGGCGCCCATGCCGCGCTCAACAAGCGGACGCTCGATGTCGCCAAGGGGGCGGTCGGAGCCGTCACCTCAGAGCAGACCGGCAGCATTCCGACCGGCACCTCCCGCCTCGCGCTGATCATCGGCAACGGCCACTATCCGGACGCTGCGGCGCCGCTGGCTCAGCCGATCAACGATGCCCGCACCTTGTCGACGGCGCTGCGCCGCGAGGGCTTTGACGTCGACGTGGTCGAGGATGCGACCAAGGACGACATGTTCCGCGCGGTCGAGCGCATGAAGGCCAAGATTCGCCCCGACACCGTCGTGCTGCTGTTCTTCGGCGGCTACGGCGTGCAGGTCGGCCGCGAGAGCTACATGATCCCGGTCGACGCCACGATCTGGAAGGAAGCCGACGTCAAGCGCACCGGCGTCAGCGTCGAGTCCGTGCTCGATGCGATGAAGGAGCGCGGCGCCAAGGCCAAGCTCGTCGTGCTCGATGCTTCGCGCCGCAATCCCTATGAGCGCCGCTTCCGCGCGTTCTCGCATGGCCTCGCGCCGATCAGCCCGCCGGAGAACACCATTGTGCTGAGCTCGGCGACGCCGGGCAAGGTCGCCGACGACAGCAAGGCGCCGAACAGCGTGCTGGTCTCCGAGCTGCTCAACAACCTCAACGCCCAGGCCGGGGCAGAGAGCGCCTTCAACAAGACCCGCGTTGCGATCTCGCGTGCCAGCGAAGGCGAGCAGGTGCCGAGCGTGTCGTCCTCGCTGCTGGAAGACATCAAGCTCGGCGGCTGAGCCTAGCTCTTTCCCTACGTCGTCCCGGCGAAAGCCGGGACCCATACCGCGTGATCTATCGTTGAAGCCTGCTGCGTGTACCGCGGCGCGCGTTCACTGCAAGTCTTCGCAAAACTTCTGTCGGTGGTTATGGGTCCTGGCTTTCGCCAGGACGACACTGTGGATGTAGCGACGCCTCACTTCGCATCCGCGCTGGCGCCGACCGGCCGCACCGGATCGCCCTCGCGCAGCAGCGCGCCGGCGCGGGCGACGACGATGTCGCCTTCCTGGATGCCGTCGCGGATCTCGACCTGGCCGGCCGACATCAATCCGGTCTCGACCCGCCGCGTCTCGACGCGGCCGCCGCGCACCACCTGCACCACGGTGCCCGCGGTGGAATAGAGGATCGCGGTCAGCGGCACCGCGACGCCGCAGCTCTGCCCGGTCTTGATCTGGGCGCGGCCGGACGAATTCACCAGCAGCCGCTTGTTGGCGCCGATGCCAATGAACACCTGGCCGAGCTGGCTGTTCGGCTCGACGGTCGGCGCGATCCGCCGCACCTTGCCGTCGAGATCGCCGGCGCCGAGGATCTTGAGCTGCGCCGTCTGCTCGGTCTTCAGCTTGGCGATGTCGCGGGTCGGCACCATGCCGACCAGGTCGTACTCGCTCTTGGCGATGATCGAGAACAGCGCGTCCTTGCCCGAGGCCGGCGCGCCGACGATCGCCGACGACGCCGAGATCGTGCCCGCCACCGGCGCCGTGACGTTGACCGAGTTGGCGCCATCGGTCAGCTTCGCCAGCACCTGGCCGGCGGCGACGGTGTCGCCGGGATCGACCAGCACCTCCGCCACCTTCAAGCCGAACCGCTCGGGCCGGATCTGCTGCTCATCGCGCGGCAGCACGATGCCGGAGACCTCGACGATATTGCCGAAGCAGAACTTTGCGGCCTTCAGCACCGTCACCGCCGCGCCCTTCGGCACGGCGTCGGCTTCGCCCGCGGCAAGCGCGTGAGAGGCCGCGAGCACGAGCAGCGCGGAGGCGGCGAGGGCTGAGGCGCGCGTGCGAGGCAAAATCATCGGCAAACTATTCCCAAAATGAGGGCCTCCTGAATACCAGATGCCGTCTGGCCGAGCCAGCCGGCTGCGCCACGTCGGCCGGCCCCGCATCCGCCGCCAGCTCCAGCTTCGCCAGCTCCAAATTCGCCAGCTCCAAATTCGTCAGCTCCTCGGCGCGCCAGATATGCCGCAGGATCTCCGGGTTGACCCGATCGGCATGCGTCACCGGCAGCATGTGGCCGGCGGCCGGCAAATGCCGCAGCTCGGCGCCATCGATCAGCGCGGCGAGTTTGGCGACAATGCGCTGGGTCACATAGGGCGACAACCCGCCCGACAGCAGCAGCGTCGGCACCTTCAAGGCACGCGCGGCTTCCGCCACCCCGTCGAGATCGAGCGCGGCGCTGAAATCGAAAGGCAGCTTGTCGGCCTGCTCGATCATCCGCAGCCGCCCGCTCGGCGAGAACTGCTCGCGCGGGCCGGAGCCGGCCCAGAACGCGGTGAACGCCTCGACCGCCTCCATCACGGCGCCGTCGACAATATCCTTTGAGACGACCTGCGCGATCCGCGCGAAGCGATCGTACAGCCGCGCGTCGGCAGGCGTGTCGCGAAGCAACGTGGGAAGCACCGGCTCGATCAGCGTCAGGCTGCGAACGTGCTGTGCGTAAGGCGACGTGGTCGCCAGCCGAAACGCGATCGCCGCGCCATAGGAATGCCCGATCAGATGGATCGGCCCGTCGGCCTTGGCGAGCCAGGGCTCGAGCCGCGCGATCTCGCCATCCAGCGTCCGCGGCCAGTCGCGCCCGCAGGCGGCAACGCCATAGCCGGAAATATCCGGCGCCATGAACCTGTCGCCGCCGAGCGCGGCCGCAAGCTTGGTCCATTGCCGTCCCGACCCCAGCGAGCAATGCAGCGCCACCACCGGCGCCGCGTGCGTCCCATCCAAACCCTTCATCAAACCCATCCTGCTTGTTCTTGTTATCGCCGGACGCGCGTTCGCACGCGCCCGTCATGACGCGAGCGAGGCGGGGGATGGGTTATTCCTGGGAGGGGCGGGAGGGGGCGGGATCGTGATTGCGGAGGCAACCCGATTCACTGGATGGTGATTTAAGGTTCGCGAGATTTCGCGGACATGAAAGCAAGGGCAGCTGTTGCCCCCAAATCACCTGGCGGCGCGTGCGACGGCGTGCGCTGATCGCATGACTCGGGCGCGGTGGCGTCGCGAGGATGCGAGCGTGTGTTCTCCCCTCGGCTGTTTGATAATCGAATCAGGACGGCGCCTCATCTCCGGTGTCGTCCCTGCGGAAGCAGGGACCCATAACCACCGCTTTGCGTGTGGGAGTTCGCTGGGGCCACAGAGTCGCACAGCAATTTCACCCTGTGGTTATGGGTCCCGGCTTTCGCAGGGACGACGATGGGAGAGAGCGGAGCTGCTCCGCCGCCGCTTCCGCTGATCGCTCGCCCTTCCAGCTCAGGATCTCCGCTGCCAGGATCGGATGATTGAATCCCTTCAGCACGAGGTCGTCGATGGCGCGGCCCTCGACGAAGGGTTCGACCATGCCGTAGACGCGGCGGCTCACCACGATCTGGCCGGCCTTGGCCTCGCCGCACAGGCGGGAGGCGAGGTTGGTGACGCTGCCGATCGCGGCATATTCCAGCCGCTGCTCGAAGCCGACCTGGCCGAGCGTGGCATAGCCGAGCGCAATGCCGATGCCGAAGCCGAGGCTATGCCCGCGGTTGCGCCACTTCTCGGTCAGCGGACCGACCGTGTCGCGCATTTCCACCGCCATCTTCACGGCGCGCGCGGTGTGGTCGGCAAGCTGGATCGGCGCGTTGAACAGGATCATCACGCCGTCGCCGGCATATTTGTCGAGGGTGCCTTCATATTTGAAGATCAGCTTGCCGAGCGCGGCGTGATATTCGCGCAGCACGTTCATCGCCTCTTCCGGCTCGGTCGCCTCGGTGAAGGCGGTGAAGCCGCGCAGGTCGCAGAATACGACGGTGACCTCGCGGCGGTGGCTGTCGAGCAGGCCCTCGGGATTGTCGGACGAGGCGATCAGCTGCGCCACCTGCGGCGCCAGGAAGCGCTCGAGCCTTCGGATGCGCTCGATCTCGCCGAGCTGGGTCTCGACCCGCTGCTCCAGCGACTTGTTCCAGTCCTTGAGGGCTTCGGTCTGCTCGCGCAGCTTGTCGGCCTGCTCGCGCACGGTGGCGTTGGCCTCTTCCAGCGCGTGGCTCTTCTGGTCGACCTCGGTGAACAGCCGCGCGTTGCGCATCGCCAGCACCGCCTGGTGCGCGAAAGTCTTCATCAGGCCGATCAGGCTCGACGGGAAATCGCCGGCCGCCTTGCGCAGCACCACCAGCGCGCCGAGCACGCCTTGCTGGTCGACCAGCGGCACCACAAGCACGGAGCGGAAGCCGGCGCCGACCACGACATCGCGCAGCGGATGATCGGGCTGGTCGGTGAGATCGGGAAACGCCAGCGGCTCGCCCTTGGCCGCGGCGTCGCCGAGCGGGCTGTTTGCCGCATCGATCGCGCGATGATGGCCTTCGGCTCCGCTGTCGATGCCGATCGATTGCGTCAGGGTGAAGCTGCGCCGTGCGGCGTCATAGCCATAGATCAGCACGGCGTCGGCATGGGTGATCTCGAGCGCGCGGGCGCCGACCGTCGGCAGCACGGCGGCAAGATCGAGCGAGGACGCCACCGCGCGGCCGACCTCCTCCAGTACCTTCAGCTCGTTGATCGATTGCGCGAGGTCGCGGGTGCGCTCCTTCACCTTGGCCTCGAGGTCGGAATAGGTTTCGGCCAGCTGCGTGGCCATGCTGTTGAATTGGCCGGCGAGCTCCTCCAGCTCATCTGAAGTCTTCACCTCGATGCGATGGCCGAAGTCGCCGGCGCCAAGCCGCCGCGCGCCGGTGCGCAGCGCGGTGATCGGCTCCAGCATGCGCCGCGCCAGGATCGTGCCGGCGATGATCGCGACCACGAGGCCGAGCGCGATCAAGAGCGCGATGCGCACCAGCTGGTCGCGGATCGGCGACAGCGCCTGCGCGGTCGGCTGCTCATAGAACACGTGCCAGCCGAGGTTCGGCGCGGCCGTTGCTGTGGTCAGCACCGCGTTGCCGTCGACATCCTTGCCGGAGGCGATCGGCCTGCCGCCGGGCGAAAGCACCGCGGCGACCTGCGGCAGCGCGGCAAGATCCTTGCCGACCTCGGGGCCCTTCGACGAGCTCGCCAGCACGCGGCCCTTGCCGTCGACGACATAGGCATGAGCGAGCCGGCCGACCTGGGAATCGCCGAAATAGTCATTGAGGAAGCGCAGGTCGATCTCGGCCATGGTGACGCCGGCATTGAAGCCGGAATGCTGCTCGCCGATCGACATGAACGGCCGCCCGTCGCGAAAATACGCCGGCGCATAGGCGGTGCCGCGGGCGATGGTCTCGGTGAACCTGCCATCGCGGGAGAAGTCGGCGTTGGAGTTGACGGTGGTGGTCTGGCGCGACAGCCGCAGCAGCTCGCGGCCCTGGCCGCTGATCAGGGTGAGCTGGCTCACCGCCGGCACCTGGCCGAGCAGCTGGGCATAGTCGGCGCGGCGCAGCTCGATCGTATTGGAGGAGGCGCGGGTCACCCAGGAGATCTGGCGCTCGAGGTCGGAGATCGCCTGCTCGATGCGCTTGGCGGTGGCGTCCGCCTTCTCGCTCATCGCATCCGTCAGCGTGCCCTTGATGCCGCGGTAGCTGATCCAGGTCTCGAGCGCGCCGTTGACCGCGAGCACGAATACGACGAGGCCGACCAGCGCGAGGACATATTTGGCGAACAGGCCGCCGCGCAGGAACCAGTTCTTGCCCTTGTCCGTAGCCGCGTTCATCCAGCCTCGTCCGCCCCTCGCATCAATCGGGTGCGCCGCACGATCCGCCGCTGTTTAGCACGGATCGGCGAGGCGGGGCGGCCGCTCGGGCCGCATGGTTATCCCTTCATATCGGCGGGGGATGTCCGGGAATATCAGCGATTGAACAGCTGACGCAGCACGTCCTTCATCGCCGGACTGTCGTGCTGCTCGGCGGTCTCGCCGGGCGGAGGGGGCGGTGGCGGGGCCGGATCGGCGGCCGGCGGCGCGTCCGCCTCGGGCTTGGCCAGGCTGCGGCTCGGCCGCGATGCGTTGCCTTGATTGAAGGTGGAGAGGCCCTGCTGCAGCAAATTGCCGATGGTGTCGCCAAGCTGCCCGCCGAGCGGGTTGCTCTGGCCGGCGCCGCCGCCGGGTGGCTGGCCGGTGCCGGGCTGCGCGCCGCCCTGCACGCCGTTGAGCAGATTGGTCAGCCCGTTGAGGCCTTCACTCAGCCCCTGGCCGTTCGCCCCGAACAGGCCCTTGCCCATCTCCTTGAGCTTGGCATAGGCCGCCTGCGGATTGTCGAGGATGCCCTGCATCTCCGGATAGATCCGCGGCGATACCCAGGGTCCCTCGAGCATCACGGGGATGCCGAGGCCGACCGGATTGCCGGCGCGGCCCTGGCCTTCGGTGGTCATCACGAGCTGCGGCTCGACGCGGAACCCGATCTGGCGGGTGTTGAGGTCGATGGTGCCGACCCCGGTCATCTTCACCAGCGGGCCGATCAGATTGAGATCGGTGGTGACGGCCTGGCCCTTGTCGACCTTGAATGACGCCGAGAGCTGGCTGAGATCGGTCGACAATTCCTGGCTCTCCTGCCAGCCCGACAAGGTGCTGGTGGTGAGGCTCCGGATCATCTGCGCCACGTTGAGGCCGAGGATCTTGCCGTCCTGGAACACGACGAAGGCGGTGCCGGCGAGATTGCCGACGATGGCGCGCTCGCTGCCGCCTTGCGCGGTCAGCGCGATCTTGGCCTGCATCCTGCCGTCGAGCTTGTCGAACTCGGCAAGGCTCTTCAGCACCGGCAGCGCGCGCACGCCGGCGAGGTCGAGCCGCAGCGCGTAGATTGGATTCGTAGCTCGCGCGTCAATGGTGACGTCGCCATTGGCGGTGCCCTCATAGGCGCCGAGATTGGCGAGCCGGCCCTTCAGCACGCCGCTGTCGATGGACGCATCGATCGCCGCCTGCGCAAAGCGGCCGTCGCCGATCACGAGCTCCGCCGCCGAGATGCGCGCCTGCGCGTCGACATAGTTGAGCCCGGCAAGATCGATCGACGCGTTGCTCCAGGTATTGGTGCCGAGCGGCTGCGTGGAGCCGGACTGGCCCGGCGGCATCGCGATCGCAATGCGCTGGAAGTCGAGATCGAGCTTCACCAGCGGCTTGTTGCTGGCGAAATCGACCGAGGCCCAGCCGGTGAAGCCGCCATCGCCGAGCGTGCCGGAGACGCCGTTGAACATCACCACCGTGCCGTTCAACCGCGCTTCCGCATTCGCCTTGATCGCCGCGGGCAGCAGGCCGGGCGCATCGATGCTGAATTCGGCCGGCACGCTCTGACGCTCCAGCGGCGCTTGCGGCGCGGTCGCGCGGATCTCGAACCTCAGCGGCTTGTCGCCGGCGTGTGCATCACCCGTCACGACGATCTTGCGGTCGTCGCCAATGGTCGCGTCCGCGTTGAGCGTCTCGATCCGGTTCTCGACCCGGTCGCGCACATTGGAGAGCACGATGGTTCCGCCGGTGATGCTGACATGCCGGATCGTGATGCCGCCGCCATCGGACGCGGAGGATTTCGCCGGCGGATTGTGGTCGCGGGTGCGCTCGCGCTGCAGCGGCAGATTGATCACCGGCTTGACGATCGAAAGGTCGGTGATGTCGGGCTGGCCCGACCACAGGCTCGACAACGTCATCTCGGCCCCGACGCTAGCGGCTGCGAACCGGTTGTTGACGTCGCGCCCCCGCGGGTCCTGCAACACGACATCGCTCAGCGTCAGATTGACCCTCGGCCAGAGGCCTATCCTGGCGCCGCCATTGATGGTGAGCTTGTAGCCGGTCTCGCGCTCGACCCGATCGGTGATCGCAGATGTGAGGAACGAGGACGGGATCCCGACCGCTGCGACCAGCGCGATGATCACGATCACGGCAGCGATGGCGGCCCCGGCGAATTTCAGTGCTCTCATGTCGTTGTTCCAGGCCGGGCAAGCGGAATTCCGCCGCAGAAGGACACGGCCGATCACACGAGTTTATCCCGCAAACGGGATCTCGCTCCATTGACCGGAAAAATAATCCGTTACCGCATGAACTTATGTGACCTCTCACACACTCTTATGAGGGTGATTTTTGCTAACCGGGCGTCAGGGGATCGGCTCGGATGGATTTGGAAGGCAGCAGTACAATGAGCAAACAGGCCGAATTTGCGGTCATTCTGAAGATGAATCCGATGTTCGCCGATCTCGGTGCGGACGAATTGCAGCGGCTTTCCGGCCTCTGCCACACCCAGCAACTCGCGACCGGCGAGGTGCTGTTCCAGAAAGGCGATCCCGGCGATGCCCTGTTTGGGGTCCGCCGTGGTCAGATCCGGATCGAGACCGGTGCCTCCGACGGCAGCCGGCTCACACTGAACTTCATGGGATCCGGCGACCTGTTCGGCGAAGTCGCCGTGCTCGACGGTCAGGACCGCACCGCGGATGCGACCGCGGGCGAGCCCAGCGAATTATTCGTGTTGCGGCGGCAGGATTTCCTCGGCTTCCTCGAGCGCGAGCCGAAGGTCGCGGTCAGGCTGATCGAATTGCTGTGCCAGCGCATCCGATGGCAGAGCGAGCGGATGGAAGAATCCGTGCTGCAGCCATTGCCGGTCCGCCTCGCACGGCGGCTGTGCGCGCTGGCCGAGGATTTCGGTTCCGAGGTGCACATCTCGCAGGAACAGCTCGGCATCTTCGTCGGCGCCGCGCGCGAAAGCGTCAACCGGCAGCTGCAGACCTGGCGCAGGGACGGCATCGTCGACCTGCAACGCGGCCGGATCATGCTGCACAACATGACCAAGCTGACGGCGGTTGCCCGCAACGACTAGAGCGGGCGCGAATGCAACGCGCGCGGGAAGATCCGATTCTTTCGCGCGCTTTGCTCGCGAATGTTGACGCACTCCTGCCTAAAAGACGTGCTTGCATGATGAGGCCGGTACCGCTTTCATCCGGCCGCCGGTCCTTGGGGTGACACCCAGCCTTTGCTGGCCTCACGCCATCCACCTGCAAACCCCTGCGGTCTCTCCCGTTGACCGCAGGGGTTTTGCGTTCCGGCAGATGCGTGACGCGAATCAGCCTACCTCAACACCACTTCGGGATCGGCCCAGCGCAGATACTGGCGCGGCGCGGCGCCGAGCTCGCGCTTGAACATCGCGGCGAAAGCGCTCGGGCTTTCATAGCCGACGTCGAGCGCAACGCAGGTGACGGCTTCGCCGGCGCCGAGCCGCGCCAGCGCTTCGAGCAGCCGCACCCGCTGGCGCCAGGCCGCAAAACTCTGGCCGGTCTCGCGCCGGAACAGACGCGTCAGCGTCCGCCGGCTGAGCTGGCAGCGATCGGCCCATTCGTCGAGCGTGAGATCGGAACTCGGATCGACCAGCACGGCTTCGCAGATCGCGGCGAGCCGCGGATCGGGCGGCACCTGCACATGCAGCGACACTTCCGGCATCCTGCCGATCTCGTCGAGCAGGAAATCGACCAGCCTGCCGTCGCGCCCTTCCGGATCGTAACGGGTCGGCATATGCACCGCTTCTTCCATCAACGCTTCGACCAGCGCGGAGACCCTGATCAGGCGGCATGTCGCCGGAGCGTTCCTGATGCGGTCAGGCGTGACATAGATGGTCTGGATCTCGACCTCGCCCCATGCCCGCGACTGGTGCGCGACGCCGGCCGGAATCCACAGACCGTGGCCGGGCGGCACGACGAAATGGCCGCGCTCGGTCATCATCGAGGTGACGCCCGCGGTCTGCAGGATGAATTGATCGCGTCGGTGCGCGTGTCGTGCACTGGTGCTTTCGTTCGGATAGGAGGCCGCCATCGCCGCGAGCGGCCGCTCGACCTGTTGCAGCTGTCCGGCATAGTGCGCGGCGGCTGCGGGACCCGATTGCTTGCGGCAAACGCGCAAGCCGGTGGTGTCATTTCGTCGCGCTGCGACTTTCAAGTGTCGTGAGCTCCTGATCGATCGTCGTTTTCGCAGGGTGCTCATGCATCTTCCGGGCCACTTGGCCCGATCGCGATGGTTGTTGTCCCTCTTCAGGTAGCGCGGGATATGGCGTTTGGCAACAATGCCTCACCCCGCGGCATTCGCCGAAATCGAATGTGAGAGCGCGGAGACGGAGAGGTCCGATGAACAGACGCGAATTCACCAAGGCAATGCTGGCCTGCGGTGCAGCCATCCCGTTCGGCATCACGCGGGCGGCGGGCCAGACCCGCGGTGGAACGCTCAACACCATCATCCAGCCCGAGCCGCCGGTTCTGGTGACCGCGCTGAACCAGCAGCAGCCGACCTTGACGCTCGGCGGCAAGATTTACGAAGGCCTGCTGAAATACGGCGCCGATCTCAAGCCGATGCCCGGCATGGCGCAGTCCTGGGAGATCTCGCCCGACGGTCTGACCTATACGTTCAAGCTGTTTCCGGGCATCACCTTCCACGACGGCAAGCCAATGACCTCGGAGGACGTGGTCTTCAGCTGCATGAAGCTGCTGGTGGAGACGCATCCGCGCGCACGGCAAAACTTCGCCCGCGTGGCGTCGGCGGAGGCGCCCGATCCGCTCACCGTCGTGTTCAAATTGAAGCAGCCGTTCGCGCCCTTCATCGGCTGCTTCGATTGCACGTCCGCCCCGATCGTGCCCAAGCACATCTATGACGGCACCGACTACCGCAAGAATCCGGAGAACGACAAGGCGATCGGCACCGGCCCCTTCAAGCTGAAGGAGTGGGTGCGCGGCTCGCATGTTCATCTCGTCCGCCACGACGGCTACTATCAGAAGGACCAGCCCTATCTCGACGAGATCGTCTACCGTGTGATTCCGGACGCGGCCTCGCGCGCGCTGGCGCTCGAGAACGGTACGGTGCAGCTCGTGCAATGGTCCGACGTCGAATTCTACGATGTGCAGCGCTTCAAGGCGCAGAAGAACCTCGAATTCACCACCAGGGGCTACGAGTATTTCGCGCCGCATCAGTGGCTCGAAATGAACAATCGCATCGCGCCGATGAACGACAAGCGGTTCCGGCAGGCGGTGATGCACCTGATCGATCGCGAGGCGTTCAGCAAGCGGGTCTATTTCGGCAATGCCAAGGTGGCGACCGGACCGATCTCGTCGAAGACGCGGTTCTACGATCCGAACGTGAAGCGCTACGAGTTTTCGGTCGACAAGGCCAAGGCCCTGCTCGACGACATGGGATTGAAGCCTGGCGCCAACGGCAAGCGCGCCGAGATCAAGTATATCGTGCCGCCCTATGGCGAGTCCTATCAGCGGGCCGGCGAATTCTTCCGCCAGAGCTTCGCGCGGGTCGGCATCGACCTCGTCCTTGTCGGCACCGACATGGCCGGATGGGCCGAGAAGGTCGGCAACTGGGATTATGAGATGACCCAGAATCTGCTCTACCAGCTTGGCGATCCCGCGCTGGGCGTCGCCCGCACCTATATTTCGTCGAACATCAAGAAGGGCATCCTGTTCTCCAACACGCAGGGCTATTCGAATCCCGAGGTCGACAAACTGTTCGACGAGGCCGCGGTGACGCTCGATGAAGCCAAGCGGCAGGAGCTCTACACCAAGGTGCAGCAGATCCTGGTCGAGGACGTGCCGGTGGCCTGGACGCTCGAGATCGAATATCCCATCATCTACGACAAGGCGTTCAAGAACATCGTGACGACGGGCATCGGCTCGCACGAAACCTTCGGGTCGGTCTACAAATCGTGACCCGGCTCGGGAGCGCAGCGGCGATCGGACTTCAGGCGGTCAGCCGCATCGCCCAGCTCGTCGCCGTGATCCTCGTCATCGCGACGTTCAACTTCGTGCTGGTGCGGGCCGCGCCCGGCGATCCGGCCCAGGTCATGGCCGGGCAATCCGGCGCGTCCGATCCAAAACTGCTCGACGACCTGCGCAAGGAGTACGGGCTCGACAAGCCGTATTTCGTGCAGCTTGCGAGCCACCTCGGCCGTGTCGTCAGGCTCGACCTCGGCTATTCCCACCGCCAGCGCCGTCCGGTCGTCGATCTGATCCTCGAACGGCTTCCGGCGACGCTTCTCTTGACCGTGACGGCCTTCTGCCTCGCGCTCTTGATCGGCACCGCGCTCGGCGCGCTGGCCGGGCTCGCGGCGGGCAGTGTGCTCGACACGGTGTTCACCGTGCTCTCGCTCGTGCTCTACGCGACGCCGGTGTTCTGGCTCGGCCTGATGCTCGTGCTGGTGTTCTCGGTGACGCTCGGCTGGCTGCCGCCGTTCGGCTACGAGACCATCAACGTCCAGCTCTCGCCGGTCGAACATGCGCTCGACATCATGAAACACATGATCATGCCGGTCACGTCGCTGGCGGCGATCTATCTGGCGATCTATGCCCGGCTGATGCGATCCTCGATCATCGAGGTCGCGCAGCAGGATTTCATCAAGACCGCGCGCGCCAAGGGCTTGTCCGGAACACGGATCGTGGTCGGCCACATGCTGCGCAATGCGCTGGTGCCGGTCGTCACTGTCGCCGGCATGCAGGCCGGCGCGCTGGTCGGCGGCGCCGTGGTGATCGAGACGGTGTTTGCCTGGCCGGGCCTCGGCCGCCTGACCTTCGAGGCACTGCTGCAGCGCGACTATCCGGTCCTGCTCGGCATCTTCCTGATCCTCTCGATCGTCGTGATCGCGCTCAACCTGCTCACCGACCTGGTCTACCGGCTGATAAGTCGGATCGTAGCCATGTCGTTCTGTGAGCCAAGGAGTTGCCAGACATATTTGTCTTCCTAAGACCGCTTGGCCTCCGACTTGGCCTTGTCCTGCTCCTCGTCGTCGTTGTCGTCGCGATCATCGCGCCGGTCGCATTTCCGGTCTCGCCCTGGGAGATGGTCGGCGCGCCGTTCACGCCGCCCGGCGAGGACGGATTATGGCTCGGTGGCGATACGCTCGGCCGCGACGTCGCCGCCGGCGTCGCCTATGGCGCGCGCGTGTCGCTCCTGATCGGCATCGCCTCGGCGCTCGCGGCGATGGCGATCGGCGTCGTGATCGGCGCGATGTCAGGCTATTTCGGCGGCAAGGTCGATCTGGTGCTGATGCGGATGACGGAATTGTTCCAGACTATTCCGGCCTTCGTGCTGGCCATCCTGCTGGTCGCGACCTTCAATCCGTCGCTGCTGACGATCATCCTGACCATCGGCGCGGTGAGCTGGCCGCCGCTGGCGCGGCTCACGCGCGCCGAATTCCTCCGTCTGCGGCACCGCGAATTCGTCGAGGCCGCGCTGTGCCAGGGCGAACGCACCTGGCGCATCGTGCTCGGCCATATCCTGCCGAACGCGATCTCGCCGATCCTGGTGGTGACGTCGCTGACGGTCGCGACCGCGATCCTGCTGGAAAGCGCGCTGTCCTTCATGGGGCTCGGCGATCCCAATCTGATGTCGTGGGGCTTCATGATCGGTGCGGGCCGCACCGTGATCCGGAATGCGTGGTGGATGAGCGTGTTTCCCGGCCTCGCCATCCTCGTCACCGTGCTGGCGATCAACCTGTTCGGCGAGGGACTGTCGGATGTTCTCAACCCGCGCGTCTCGAGGCGCCGGTCATGAGCGAAGCCATGCAGTCCGGCGCGCCTGTTCTTGCAGTCGAGGGCCTCTCGATTGCGCTCCCCAAAGGGGGCGACCGGCCCCTCGCGGTCGAGAATGTGTCGTTTGAAATCAGGCCAAACGAGGTGGTTTGTCTGGTCGGCGAATCCGGCTCCGGCAAGTCGATGATCGCGCATGCGGTGCTGTCGCTGTTGCCGCGGGGCGTCGACGTCGGGTCCGGTGCCGTGACGGTCGCAGGGCAGGATCCGTCGAAGCTCGACGGCCGCGCCCTCCGCAAGTTGCGCGGCGGCAACGCCGCGATGATCTTTCAAGAGCCGTTGTCCTCGCTCAATCCGCTGAAGCGCGTCGGCAGGCAGATCGAGGAGATGATCCTGGCGCACCAGCGGCCTGCGCCCTCGGTGACCGAAGTCCGCGAGCGGGTGCTGACGCTGCTGACCCAGGTCGGGCTGCCGAATCCGCAGCTGCTGGAAAAGAGCTACCCGTTCGAGCTTTCCGGCGGCCAGCGCCAGCGCGTGATGATCGCGATGGCGATGGCCAACCGCCCCGCGCTCCTGATCGCGGACGAGCCGACCACCGCGCTCGATGTCACGACCCAGCGCCAGATCCTGCGCCTGATCGACGATCTCCGGCGCGAGCGCGGCATGGGCGTGCTGCTGATCACCCATGATTTCGGCGTCGTCGCCGACGTTGCCGATCGCGTCGTGGTGCTGCGCCATGGCAAGGTGGTCGAGCAGGGCACGGCCAGCGAGGTGCTTCGCAATCCGCAGGCCGCCTACACGCGCGAATTGATCGACGCGGTTCCGAAGGCGCGCCTCGCCGACATCCACGAGGCCATCGTGCGTCCCGAGCCGTTGCTCGAGGTCATCGGCCTGCAAAAGACCTTTCGGGTCAAGCGCGGCTGGTTGCAGCCGCCACGCGAGGTGATCGCCGCTGATGGCGTCTCGCTGACGCTGCACGAGGGCGAGACGCTTGCGGTGGTCGGTGAATCCGGCTCCGGCAAGTCGACGCTCGGCCGCATGATCATGCGGCTCACCGAACCTGACGCCGGTGCCATCCGCTTCGGCGGCGCGGATCTCCGGCAGCTGCGCGGCGAGGCATTGCGCCAGGCGCGGCGCCGGCTCCAGATCGTGTTCCAGGATCCGTTTGCCAGTCTCGATCCGCGCCAGAAGGTCGGCGATGCCATCGCGCGCGGTCCGATGGCCTATGGCACGTCGCGGACCGAGGCGATGGCGCAGGCGAACAAGCTCCTTGTGCGGGTCGGCCTGTCGGCGACCGCCGCCGATCGCTACCCGCACGAATTCTCGGGCGGCCAGCGCCAGCGCATCTGCATCGCGCGGGCGCTGGCGCTGAAGCCGCGGGTTCTGATCGCCGACGAGGCGGTGTCGGCGCTGGACGTCTCGGTGCAGGCCCAGGTGCTGGCGCTGCTCGCCGAGTTGCGCCAGGAGATGCGGCTTGCGATGATCTTCATCACGCACGATTTGCGGATCGCCGCCGAGATCGCTGACCGCGTCATCGTCCTGCAGAAGGGGCGTATCGTGGAGGAAGGCACCACCGCCGAAGTGTTCACCGCGCCGCGCCAGGCCTACACGCGCGATCTGCTCGACGCGATTCCCGGGCGCGATTTCTTCGACCAGCCGGGCTTTGCGGCCGCGGCCGATGCACGCCCCACAGCAAGGACCAATTCATGACCGACAGCCGTTCAGTCCCCCTTCCGGCCAGCGCGCGCGAGCGCATCGAGGCGGCTGTCGACGCCGCCTTCGAGCAGCAGATCGCGACCACGATCGCCTTCTCGTCGATTCCCAGCACGCGCGGTCAGGAAGGTCCCTGTCAGGACATGTTCGCGAAGTTGCTGCGCGAGCGCGGCTATGAGGTCGACGACTGGGTCATCAATCAGGACGAGCTGAAGACGCTGCCGGGCTACGGGCCGGTCGAGACCGATTTCTCCCGCGCGCGGACCGTCGTCGGCACCTATCGGCCGGCGCGCGAGGAGGGACGTTCGCTGATCCTTCAGGGGCATTGCGACGTGGTGCCGGTCGGGCCGCTCGACATGTGGGAGCGGCCGCCGTTCCAGCCGGTGGTCGAGGACGGCTGGCTCTATGGCCGCGGCACCGGCGACATGAAGTCGGGCACCATTGCCGCGCTCTACGCGCTCGATGCGGTGAAGGCCGCGGGCTTTGCGCCGAAGGGCCGCATCCATATGCAATCCGTGATCGAGGAGGAGAGCACCGGTCTCGGCGCGCTCTCGACCTTGCAGCGAGGTTACCGTGCCGATGCCTGCCTGCTGCCGGAGCCGACCGAGGAACGGTTGATGCGCGCCCAGGTCGGCGTGATCTGGTTTCGCCTCAGGGTTCGCGGAATCCCGGTCCATGTCGCGCGCGCCGGCACCGGCTCCAACGCCATCCGCGCCGCCTATCATCTGATCGGCCATCTCGACGCGCTGGAGGCGGAGTGGAACGAGCGTGCCAAGTCGCATCGCTATTTCGGCGCGGTGCATCACCCGCTCAACTTCAATCCGGGCATCATCAAGGGCGGCGATTGGGCCTCCAGCGTACCGGCCTGGTGCGACGTCGATTGCCGAATCGGCATCCTGCCGGGATGGAAAATCGCCGACTGCCAGGCCGAGATCGTCGACTGCGTGACCAAGGCCGCCCGGGCCCATCCGTTCCTCGCCAACAATCCGCCCGAGATCGTCTGGTCGGGCTTCCTGTCGCCGGGCTATGAAGCGACCGAGGTGCAGGAGAGCGAGGCCGTCCTCGGTTCGGTCTACGAGCATGTGTTCGAGCGCAAGCTGACGGATTTTCCCTCGACCGCGCTGACGGATGCGCGCTTCTATGGCCTGGACTATGGTGTTCCCGCATTTTGCTTCGGCGCCAGGATGGAGAACGCGCACGGCTTCAATGAACGGGTCCAGCTCGATTCGCTGAAGAAGGTCACCAAGGCCTACGCCCTCTTCGTCGCGAGCTGGTGCGGGATCGACGCGGTATAGAGCATGATCCGGAAAAGTGCGAAGCGGTTTTCCGACAAGATCGTGCTCAATTAATTGGGACAAACCAAACGGGAGGTTCGCTATGGGTGACCAGAATGCAGGCGGCAAGCCGCCGGTCAAATCGCAGGAGGATCTTCGTGCGCATTTCGGGCAATTGAGCCCGCTCGCCGAGAAAAAGGTGCTCTACCATCTCGACAAGTTCTGCCGCGGCTTCATCGCGCTGTCGCCGTTCCTCGTCATCGCCTCCAGCGACGGCAAGGGTCACGCCGACGCCAGCCCGCGCGGCGATGCGCCGGGCTTCGTTTCCGTGCTCGACGACAAGACGCTGCTGATCCCGGATCGGCGCGGCAACAACCGGGTCGATACGTTCGGCAATATCATCGCCTCGCCCGGGATCGGGCTGATCTTCATGGTGCCCGGCATCAACGAGACGCTGCGCGTCAACGGGCGCGCCGAGATCTCGCAGGAGCCGGACCTGTTGACGCCGCTGACGGTGCAGAACGTCACGCCGGTCATCGGCCTCAAGGTGCATGTCGACGAGACCTACTTCCACTGCGGCAAGGCGCTGATGCGCTCGAAGCTCTGGAATCCCGCCGCGCAAGTCGAGCGCCACAGCTTTCCGACGCTCGGCCGGATCATCGCCGAGCAGACCGCCGCGATCGAGGTCGAGGTCGCCGAGAAGGCGATGGAAGAGGCCTATCGCACGAGACTCTACTAGAACTCAATGAAACCAGATTGAATCGCATGCCCGGGTGATGACACCGCGTGGCGTGACGCCCTGAATCGGGAAGCATCCTCATCGTCGTCCCTGCGAAAGCAGGGACCCATACGCCGCGGCGGACCTTGTTGCAGGACTCGTCGTTCCAGCATCGCCCAACAATTGGCAGTTGTGGCTATGGGTCCCTGCTTTCGCAGGGACGACGTAGTGGAGGGGCCGCGGACTCAACGGCGGCGTCGCTACGGTTGGCCGCAGAGAAGCGACGCCGCGGTCATACGATTTCTGAATAATGGAAGAATGCCACTGAGTTGCCCGACGAGTCAAGCTGCCATGTCGGACGCCGGCAGCCGCCGGCTACTTTGCATGGGGTTGTTTTCGATATTTTGGCAGCGCGCCCTGCGACGGCGGCCTTCGCGACTGCCGCCAAACCCGGCTTCACCATGCTTTGGCGGCACCGCTGGCGAGCCTCAGCTCATTCCGCGGCGGGCGAGATCATGTTCGGTGGACCGGGCGGCCGCTTGGTCTCGTCAGCCTGCTTCTCGTTCGGGGTCAGCTCGTGGTCGGCATGCGAGACCACGAACCGTTTGCCGAAGCGCCAGATCAGGCTGCCGATGTCGTCCATCACCATGAACATCGCCGGCACGAACACCAGCGACAGCGCGGTCGAGAAGATCAGGCCGCCGATCACCGCGAGCGCCATCGGCGAGCGGAATTCGCCGCCGGCGCCGAACGCGAGCGCCGACGGCATCATGCCGGCGGCCATCGCGATCGTGGTCATCACGATCGGGCGGGCGCGCTTCATGCCGGCGTCGATCATGGCTTCCTCGCGCGCCTTGCCGTCGCGGATCGCCTCCACGGCGAACTCCACCAGCATGATGGCGTTCTTGGTGACGATGCCCATCAGCATCAGGATGCCGATCCATACCGGCGTGGTGAGCTGCTTGCCGGTCAGCAGCAGCGCGCCGATCGCGCCGCCGATCGAGAGCGGCAGCGAGAACAGGATGGTGATCGGCTGCAGGAAGGTGCCGAACAGCAGCACCAGCACGGCATAGACCATCATCAGGCCGGCGGTGATCGCGGTGGCGAAGCCGTCGGACAGTTCGGCAAGGCTCTCGGCGTCGCCGGACGGGCTGACCTTCACGCCCTTCGGCAGGCTCTTCATGACCGGCAGGTCGTAGATCAGCTTGGTGGCGTCGCCGAGCGCGGCGTTGCCGACGAGATCGGCCGCGACGGTGGCCTGCCGCTCGCGGTCGTAGCGGTTGATGCTAGTCGGGCCCTGGTCGAGCTGGATGTCGGCGACCACGGAGAGCGGCACGCCGCCGCGCTCGCCGCGCTGGCCGAGCGGCACCCGCAGCTGCTCCAGCATCTGCAGGTCGCTGCGCGCATTGTCCTCGAGCTGGACGCGGATCGGCACCTGGCGGTCGCCGGCGTCGAACTTCGCCAGCGCCGGACCGACGTCGCCGATGGTGGCGACGCGGATGGTCTGCGACAGGCTCTCGGTCGAGACGCCGAGCCGGGCCGCGAGCTCGGCGCGCGGACGGATGCGCAGCTCGGGCCGGTCGAGCGCGGTCTCCGAGATCACGTTGGCGATGATCGGAATCCGCTTCATCTGCGTCGCGAGTTCGCTGGCGACGTTGTTGACGATGTTGCTGTCGGTACCGGTGACGACCAGCGAAATCGCGCGCAGGCCGTTCTCGTCGAGGAACCAGAATCTGATGTCGGGAACGTTATCGAGCTCCTTGCCGATCGACAGTTCGAGCTCGCGCTGGGTGATCTTGCGGTCGGCCTTTGGCGTGTAGTTGATGATCAGCGCGGCGCGGCGCACCTCCTGGAGGCCCGGCGGCACCCGGCCGCCATCGACGAACACGCTTCGTACCTCGGGCCGCTTGCGCAGCCGCGCCACGATCTCCTCGGTGACTTTCTCGGTGTAGGCGAGCTGCGAGCCGGGCGGCAGCTCCATCGCGAGCAGCGAGCGCGCGGTGTCCTGCGCCGGCAGGAAGCCCTGCGGCAGCAGCGTGATGCTCCAGATCGACGCGGCGAAGATCGCAAAACCGATCAGCACGGTGACGAAGTAGTGCTTTACCGACCAGGTGACGAGGCTGTGATAGCCGCGCAGGATCGGGCCGGGCGGCGGATCGTCGTGGTCATGATGCTTGAGGAAATAGGCGGCCAGCATGGGCGTCACGAAGCGCGCGGCGAGCAGCGAGAAGAACACCTGCACCGACACGGTGATGCCGAATTGCTTGAAGAACTGCCCGGCGATCCCTGACATGAAGCTTGCCGGCGCGAAGATCGCGATGATGGTGAGCGAGATCGCGATCACCGCAAGGCCGATCTCGTCGGCCGCTTCGAGGGCGGCACGATAGGGCGTCTTGCCCATCCGCATGTGGCGGACGATGTTCTCGATCTCGACGATGGCATCATCGACCAGGATGCCGGTCGAAAGCGTGATGGCGAGGAAGGAGACCAGGTTGAGCGAGAAGCCGAGCAGGTCCATCGCCCAGAATGCCGGGAAGATCGACAGCGGCAGCGAGACCGCCGCGATGATCGTGGCGCGCATGTCGCGCAGGAACAGCAGCACGATGATCACGGCAAGGATCGCGCCCTCGAACAAGGTCGAGATCGCGGCCTCGTAATTGCCCTTGGTGAACTCGACAGAGGTGTCGATCAGCTTCAGGTCGACGTCGGGATAGGCCACCTTCAGCGCGTCGATCCGCTTCTGCACAGCGGCCGCGACGACGACGTCGCTGGCGCCCTTGGAGCGCTTGATGCCGAGCGCGACCACCGGCTCGCCGTTGAAGCGGGCGAAGGTGCGGCGGTCGGCGATGGTGTCGGTGACGGTGCCGAGATCGTCGAGCCGGATCTCGCCACCGCCGAACAGCGGGATCATGGTGCCAGCGAGCTCGTTCAGCGTCTTGGCGCCGGCGAGCGTGCGGATCGCCTGGTCGTTCTTGCCGATCTCGGCGCGGCCGCCGGCGACGTCGACATTGGTGCCGCGCAGGATCTGGCTGACATTGACCGCGGTCAGTCCCACCGCCTGCAGCTTGTCAGGATCGAGCGAGACCAGGATCTCGCGCTCGACACCGCCGATGCGCTCGACCTGGGCGACGCCGCGCACGCCCTGCAGGGCGCGCTTGACCACGTCGTCGACGAAATAGGACAGCTGCTCCGGCGTCTTGCCGGGCGAGATCGCAGCATAGGTCACGATCGGCAGGCCGATCACGTCGACGCGCTGGATCAGCGGCTCGGTGACGTTCTGCGGCAGATTGGCGCGCACGCGCGTCACCGCGTCCTTGACGTCGTTGAGCGCGCGATCGGTGTTGGTCTCCAGCGCGAACTGGATCGTGGTCACCGACAGGCCGTCGGTGATCGAGGAAGAGATGTGGCGTACGCCCTCGACGCCGGAGACGCCGTCCTCGATGGTCTTGGTGACCTGCGATTCAAGTTCCGACGGCGCGGCGCCGAATTGCGAGACCGCGACCGAGATCACCGGAATGTCGGCGCTCGGCAGCCGCGTCACCGCGAGCTTGGTGAAGGAAACCCAGCCCAGCACGAGCAGGATAATCGAGAAGACGATCGAGGGAAGCGGGTTCCGGATCGACCATGCCGAGATGTTCAAAGCCATTAGCGTGCCCGAATTACCGTGATCGCGTGCGATCGAGTTCGTCGGCGAACATGGTCTTGATCTGGTCGCCGTCATGCAGCGAGGTGCCAGCATCGGCCACGACGATTTCGCCGACGTCGAGGCCTTCAAGGATTTCGGTCGAGGTGTCGGAGGTCAGCCCGACGCGCACCCGGCGGGTCTCGACGGTGTTGCCCTTCACGACCTGCAGGGTCAGGCGGTCGATCGCGGTGCGCGGCACCGCGACCCCGCAGGAGCGCTTGGCGTCGATATTGGCGCGCGCGAACATGCCGACCTTCAGCGTCGGATTGTTGTTGATGGTGATGCGGACGTGCCCGAGCTGGGTGGTGCGGTCGATCTGCGGCGAGATCTGACGGACCTTGCCGACCATGTCGGGCGCATCGTCGCGGCTGATGCGCACATTGGCGCCGGGGTTGAGCTTCAGGAGCTGGAAGCCCGGCACTTCGGCGTCGAGCTCGATCTCGTTGTTGATGGAGATCTTGAACATCGGCGGACCCTGCGGCGAAGCCGGCGCGCCGGGCGCGGTGCGCACTTCGGTGACGAGGCCGGCCGCCGGCGCCCGCAGCACAAGCGGCTTGGCATTGGCCTGTGCGGCCTGCTGCGGCGGCGGGGTCAGCCGCGCCAGTTCCTGGTTCTCGGTGACCGTGTCGCCCTCGCGGACCAGCACGTCGATGACCTTGGAGCCGTCCTGGTCGACATTCACCTGCGCCTCGCGGCGCGGCACGATGAAGCCGGTGACGCGGACCATGTCGGAGAAGCAGGCATTGGTCGACTTCGTCACCACGACCAGCGCCTGGCCCGGCGTCTCCTTCTCCTCGGGATGGGAGCGATGCTCGAACGCGTAATAGGCGATCGCGAGGGCGAGGAAAACCACCGTGCCGAGCGCAGGCTTGAGGTATTGGGAAAAATTCATCGCCTGATCAATCCAGAGCCTGGCGCATCATGGGTGTTGGTCGAAGTCTCATCACGCTCGCTATCGTACTGCTTGGGCATTCGGAAGGCCGGTGCCATTGTTCCGGATCATGCCCTGACGTCATGTGAGGCGGGTCACCTGTGGGCCGTTTGGGTCTCGGCCCAACGGCATTGGCCCAAAAGCAAATGCGCCCCGCCGGGGTGCGGGGCGCATTGTAACCTCAAAAACACAGTCCGCCACGCCCATCACTTGGCGGCGGTGGCCTTGTTTTCCACGTTCACGACCTGCACGCGCCGGTTCACCTCCGCCATCGGGTGGCTCGGGTCCTTCAGCTTGCTCTTGCCATAGCCGACGGTGACGAGATCGGTGCCGTTGATGCCGTATTTGTCGACGAGATAGCGCTTGATGGCGTCGGCGCGGCGCTCCGAGAGACCCTGATTGTAGTCCTCGCCGCCCGCGGCGTCGGTGTGGCCGGCGACCACGAAGGTCGAGCCCTTCAGGTCCTGATTGGTCAAGGCGCGGCCGAGCGCCTGCACCGACGGCAGCGACTTCGCGCTGATGTCGGCGGAGTTGTAGTCGAAGTTGATCTCGAGATCGATCTTGGGCTTGTCCTGGACGATGGTCGCGATTTCCTCGCGTTCCGCCGAGGACAGCGAGCGGGTGGCGCGGCCGCGAACGCTCTGCACGAATTTGGCCTGGTCGGCATTCAGCTCCGGCGAGGTGGTCTGCGGGCCGGCCGAAAGGCCGCGGGTCAGCGGCTTCTTGTCGGGCGTCAGCGCCTTGATGATCTGATCTTCGGTGACGTCGCCGGCATGGGCGACGGCCATGCCGAACGACAGCGCGGCGCCAACGGTCATGATTGAAACGATCGCGGCCTTTGCCGACGGCTTGAACATTTCGGTCCCTCTTGCGCAAGCTGGCGCGGTTCCAGGCAATTATTCAGATTGATCGCCGGCGTTGCTGCCCGGCACGCACCCTCTGATTAGTCGCGCAATTCCGTCCGCGGTTCGAGCTCGCGGGCAGGTCTTCGTCGGTCTGTCACTGCACGCCGTAGTCGGCGAATTCCTTGACGATGTTCGGGTCCATCGCCTTGGCGTTGGCGATGTCGAGATCGCCCTCCGCGACCGCGCCGTTGCGCTGCTTGGCGAGCCCGCGCCCGTACAGCGACGAGGTCAGCCGCGGGTTGATCTTCAGCGCGGCGTCGAAATCGGCGATCGCGTTCTTGTTCTGCCCGCCCTTCAGGTTCATCAGCCCGCGGCTGTCGAGCGCATCGACGAAGTTCGGACGCAGCCGCAGCGCCTCGTTGCAGTCCTTCAGCGCCGCCTGCAGGTCGCCGATCACGGTGCGGACCCAGCAGCGGTTGTTATAGGCCTCGACATCCTTCGGGTTCAGCCGCAGCGAATTGGTGAAGTCCTTCACCGCAAGGTCGTAGGCCCCCTTGCTGGCATAGACCTGGCCGCGGCGATACAGCGCCGCTGCGTCGTCGGGATTCTTGTCCAGCTTTTCGCTCAGGCTCTTGATCGTCGGATCATCGGCGAGCACGGGCGAATTGCTAGGCGCCGGCGTGGGCTGGATCACGACCGGCGGGGGAGCCGCGGGCGGCGGCAGGGCGATCTCGGGCGCCTTGGGCTGGGGTGGCGGTGCAGTCGGCGCTGCCGCAACCGGAGGCGTCGGCGGCGCCGGTGATGGTGTCGGCGCTGTTGCCGCTGGTGGCGTCGGGGTTGTCGCAGGCGGTGTCGGCGTTGCTGCGGGCGGAGCCGGGACCGGCGGTGCCGTTGCGACCTCGGGTGACGGCGACGCGGCAGGTGCCGGCGCGGCGTTCGACGGCCCGGCCGTGCCGGCCGGAATGAACGAGAAATCCTCGGCCAGTGACGACGAGATCCACGGCACCTGTTCCTGCCGCGAGGCCCGGGTGACGCCGACGCGGGTGCGGTTCAGCGTTTCCTCGGCCATCAGGTCGGGGGTGCGGATCTCCTTCAGGAGTTCCCGCACGAACAGGCTGTGGTCGCTGCCATTGTCGGAGACGACGGACGACAGCGCGGCCGAATACATCACCAATGTGCCGTTGGGGGCGATCACCGGGGCGAGCCCTGCCGAAAAGCTGCGGAAGCGCCGCTCGAACGGGTTGCGCCGCGAGGCGTCGATCAAGGCGATCTTCACCCCGGCGCCACGGCTGTTGATTTCGCCGAGCACGGTCTCGAGGCTGAAGCCGTCGCGGCGAACGTCGGCCTCGGCCCAGATCTGCGCATCGATCGGGATCATGTAGCTCTGCCGGTTCGACTGGATGCCGTAACCGGAGAAGAAGATCAGGGCGACCGAGCCCGGCTTGATCTTGCCGTAGAGGCGGTCGAAGGCGCGGCGCATGCCGTCGCCGGTCAGGTTCTCCCCGACCTCGACGGTGAAGCCATCGCGCTTGAGCTCGTCGGCGACGTCACGGGCGTCGTTGACCGGCTCCTTCAGCGGTGCGTCGGCGTCGGGATATTTGGCGTTGCCGATGACCAGCGCGAAACGGTCGCCGGCGGCGTAGGACAAAGTGGGCGCCGCGATTGAAAAAATCAGCGTGGCGAGCAAGGCAAGGCGGATTTTCATAATCGCAGCAAATCCAGATCGCGGCATTCCAATGAAACGGCGCCGCTTCCAGCCTGCGCCTCGGGGACCTTACTCTAGCGAAAATCCATTATCAAACCACGGCCAAACCCCCGTCAACGGCTTGCGGCGGCATCGTTTATCGCGGTGATACTGGTGAGACCGCAGTGCAACAGCACACGGTCATGGCGGCCATCGCCGTCACGGCATGGTGCTGGTTCCTGTGAGCCGATAATGTGCTGGCACTCACAACGGCTGTCGCCACCCTGTCATGCGCTCGTCGCACGCCGCGCGGTTTGACCTTTGCGCGAGGCGATGGCTTTGTGTTCAGGACGGCAAGCCATTCAAAGACAAGCCGTTCAAAACAGGCCTTGCAAACAAGAGCGAAACCGATGGGAAACGCCTACGAGATCTATGCCCTGCGCTATGCGACGATGTCGCCGCGCACGCCCCACCTCAACTTCCTGGTGCCCGATCCGCACGACACCACCGCGCAGGACCTCGACTATTTCGTCTGGCTGGTGCGGGGTCATGGCCGCGACATCCTGGTCGACACCGGCTTCAACGCCGAGGAGGCCAAGGCGCGCGCCCGCAAGCTGACGCTCAACCCGGTCGATGCGCTGGCCGGCTTCGGCGTCAGCGCCGACAGCATCAAGGACGTCATCGTCACCCATCTGCACTACGACCATGCCGGCAATCTGGATCGCTTCCCGAACGCCAAATTCCATCTGCAGGAACGTGAGATGAGCTACGCGACCGGCCGCTGCATGTGCAACGGCATGCTGCGCCATCCGTTCTCCATCGAACACGTCACGCAGATGGTGCGCCACGTCTATGGCGAGCGCGTCACCTTCCATTCCGGCGACGGCGAGATCGCACCCGGCGTCACCGTTCATCGCGTCGGCGGCCATTCCGACGGCCTGCAGGTGGTGCGCATCGAGACCGCGCGCGGCCCGGTCGTGCTAGCGTCCGATGCCGCGCATTATTACGCGAACCTGCACAAGCGCAGCCCGTTCCCGATCGTCTACAATGTCGGCGACATGGCGCAAGGCTGGGAGACCGTCGAGCGACTGGCCGGTCATCCCGATCGCTTCATTCCCGGTCACGATCCGATCGTCAGCGAGATCTATCCGCGGGCCAGCGACAAGGTCGATGCGTTCGCCCTGCATCTGGCGCCGTCGCGATCGTTCGCGAAATAGCCTCGCCGATTGAGCGAGGCACGTCTGCAACACGTCAAGAAACGTCAAAAAGAAGCGATATGACTGACACCAAGACGACTGACACCAAGACTCTCGGGTTCATCGGCCTCGGCGTGATGGGTGAGCCGATTTGCCGCAACCTCGTCAAGAAGAACGGCAAGCGCGTTGTCGTGTTCGACCTCTCGGCCGAACCGCTGCAGCGGTTGCGCGCCGACGGTGCCGAAGTTGCGGCGTCGGTCGCCGACGTCATCGAGCAGAGCGATGTGCTGTTCCTCTGCTTGCCGAGCGCCAGGCACGTGCGCGCGGTGTTCGAAGGCGACGGCATCTTGAAGAGCACGAGAAGCGGCCAGATCGTGGTCGATCTCGGCACGTCTTCAGTCAGCCAGACCCGCGATTTCGCCGGGCAGTTGCAGGCCAAGGGCGCGGCGTGGGTCGACGCGCCGATCGCGCGCACGCGGCAGGCGGCGCAGGACGGCACGCTCAGCGTGATGGTCGGCGCGGTGCCCGCGCTCTATGTTGCGATCGAGCCGCTGATCCGCTGCTTCGCCACCGACGTCACCAATTGCGGCGACGTCGGTGCGGGGCAGGTGACCAAGATTCTCAACAACATGGTGCTGTTCGAAACCGTCAATGCGCTGGCCGAGGCCGTCGCGGTGGCGAAGCACAACGGCGTCGATCCAAAACTGCTGCTGGATACCCTGTCGAAGGGCTCGGCCGACAGCTTCGCGCTGCGTAACCATGGCATGAAGGCGATCGTGCCCGGCGTGTTTCCCGAGCGCGCATTCTCGACCGAATATGCGCTGAAGGATCTGTCCTACGCGTTGGAGCTCGCCGCCGATGCCGGCATCAAGATCCGCGGTGCGGAGCTGATCGGCGCGGTGCTGCAGGAGGCGATCGACAAGGGATCGGGGGACAATTACTTCCCGGTCATCGCGAAACATATCGACAGGGCGTAACGGCACCGTCATTGCGAGGAGCGTAGCGACGAAGCAATCCATCGTCCCGCATGCTCGGATGCATGGATTGCTTCGCTTCGCTCGCAATGACGGTGGAGGGAGCCGCGTACAAAGTTCCATCACCGTCACCCTGAGGAGCGCGCTCTCGCGCGCGTCTCGAAGGGTCGACGGCCACCAGCCGGGCCGTGCATCCTTCGAGACGCGCTACGCGCTCCTCAGAGTCTGACTCATAAGTCACCCATCCTTGCGGGCAGCGGCAAGTCTGCGGGTCAGGAGCCTCATGTGTG